>NZ_JBMSDW010000006.1:0-266402 GCF_049445895.1 Neotabrizicola sp. VNH66 | reverse complement strand
ATCCAGATCCGCATCGCCATCATGAACAGATACAACGCCCTCGGCACCGCCGAGATCACAGCCGTTCGCTGAACGCAGAGCGGGAAAGGGTCACCTTGGCCTCCATCCGATTAACGCAACAACGCCTTTGATTGCCTATCATAATCTGTTTAAGCCCGACGCAGATTAGCGGACTGAAACAGAAAGGCGGGGACTTTCACCCCCGCCTTCGTCTTTCGGTGGCAGATGATCCTTACTTCACCGTGATCCGCCCATCCGTATACGGCTGGTAAGGCCCGTTCGCCGCCATGTATTCCGCCACCACATCGGCCAGATCGGGGCCGTAGTCATAGGCTTTCGGCGCGTTGACGAAACTTGCGAAACCGTCGCCGCCCTGGCGGACATAGTTGTTCGACACCACCAGATAGGCAGTGGCCGGGTCGATCGGGGCCCAGGCGTCGCCGCCGACCAGAACCATCACATCCGAGATCCGGCTGCCTGCGGGCGCGGCCGGGTCGACCGTGTATTTCAGACCCGCCACCTGCAGGAAGCGGCCGGCCTTTTCCTCATACTGGCTGGCGCCGTTCTCCAGCGCCTCGACGATCCCCGCGCCCGTCACCTCAAAGGTCGACAGCGTGTTCTGGAACGGCAGCACGGTCAGCACCTCGCCCATCGTCACCTCGCCCGCGTCGATGGAGGCGCGCAGGCCGCCCGAGTTCGCCAGCGCAATGGTCACGCCCTGATCGGCGACCCGCGCCAGCATCGCATCGGCCACAAGGTTGCCCATGCTGCATTCCACCTGACGGCAGACATCGCGGTTGCCTTCGATGGCTTCCGAAGCATCCGCCACCACCTTGTTGCGGATTTCCTCCAGCGGTACGGCCAGCTCGGCGATGCGGGCCAGCGTGTCGCTGTCCTCGGCCACGGCCTTGTCCATGATCAGCGGCTCACCCGCGGCGGTGACGATCTCGCCCGCGTCGTTGAAGGTCACATTCAGCTCGCCCAGGAACTTGCCATAGGCATAGGCCTGCACGATGGCCGTGGTGCCGACCATGGTCGGATAGGGGCCGGCTGCATCTTCGCTGACATTCGACAGGTAGGTGTTGTCATGGCCGCCGACGATCACATCCACACCCTTGGTCTCGGCCGCGACCTTCTGGTCCACCAGATAGCCCGAGTGGGACAGCACGATGATCTTGTTCACGCCCTCGGCGGTCAGCTTGTCCACCTCGCCCTGCACGGCCTGCACCGGATCGGTGAAGATCACGTTTTTGCCGGGGCTGGCCAGTTCATCGGTGTCCTGCGGGGTCAGGCCGATCAGGCCGATCTTCTCGCCGCCCTTCTCGATCACCGTGGATTTGGCGATCTTGCCCTTCAGCAGGGGCTCCATCGAGATGTCGGCATTGGACATCAGGATCGGGAATTTCACCGCATCGACGAATCCGGCCAGCACCTCCGGCCCATCGTCGAATTCGTGGTTGCCCACCGTCATCGCATCATAGCCGAGCTTGTTCATGAACTCGGCCGTCATCTTGCCCTTGTAATAGGTATAGAACAGCGTGCCCTGGAACTGGTCGCCGCCATCCACCAGAATCGTGTTGTTCGACCGCGCCCGCGCTTCGGCCAGCGCCGTCACCAGCCGGGCCGAACCGCCGAAACATTCTCCCGCGGTATTGTCCTCGGGCGCGCAGGGGCCGTCATAGGCCGAAATCGGCTCGAACCGGTCATGAAAGTCGTTCGTGTGCAGGATGGTCAGGGTGTAATCGGCCGAGGCCGCCCCGGCTGTCAGCGCCAGCGCCGCCGCCGACATCATGAAACTGCGGAACATGAAAACCTCCTTGTTGGTTGATGGTGTTACACTGCTGTTACGAGAGCCCCCGAGTCAAAGGGCGATCTGCCCCTTCCTGCCGCGGCCCGGTGAAACCGGCGTGACATTGCCTGCCGATTGCACGCGAACACCCCGGCGCGCGCGGCCCGAACCGGTCAGCCCATTGACCGGCGGGCCGTTCCCGTGCAAGGGACCCCCATGCTGATCTACAAGATCTTCCGCCGCCCCGAATGGGATGCTTTCCGCGCCGCGGGCCAGACCGCGGGCGCCCCCGTCGATCTGGCCGACGGGTTCATCCATTTCTCGACCGCCGCCCAGGTCGCGGAAACCGCGGCCCGGCATTTCGCCACCGAAAGCAACCTCGTCCTCGTCGCCTTCGCGGCCGACCGCCTTGGCCCGGCGCTGAAATGGGAAGCCTCACGCGGCGGCGCGCTTTTCCCGCATCTCTATCGCCCGCTGGATCTGTCCGAGGTGGTCTGGGACAAATCCCTGCCCCTGGGTGCCACCGGCCATATCTTTCCCGAAGGTGTATGGTGAGCCTGACCGAACGCGCCGGGCTGGCCCTGCTGCACCGGACCAATCCCGAACGGGCGCACGGTCTGTCTCTGCTGGCGCTGCGGACAGGCCTTGTGCCGCTGCCGGGCGTGATTACATCGCCCCGGCTGGAAACACGGCTGGCTGGGATGGTACTGCCCAATCCTGTCGGGCTGGCCGCGGGCTATGACAAGAACGCCGTGGCGCTGGCCGCCCTGTCGCGCGCGGGCTTCGGCTTTGTCGAGGCCGGCGCCGCGACGCCCCGCCCGCAGCCCGGCAACCCGAAGCCGCGGCTCTTCCGGCTGAGCGAGGACCGCGCCGTCATCAATCGCTTCGGCTTCAACAACGAAGGGATGGAGGCGATCGGCGCAAGGCTGGCCGCCCGGACCCGGAGCCCGGTTCCCGTGGGGCTGAACCTTGGCGCGAACAAGGACAGCACCGACCGCGCCGCCGATTTCGCCCGCGTGCTGGCCCATTGCGGCCCGCATGTCGATTTTGCCACGGTCAATGTGTCTTCCCCGAACACCGAGAAGTTACGCGACCTGCAGGGCCCGGCCGCGCTGGCCGCCCTGCTGGCCGGTGTGATGGAGGCGCGCGCGGGCCTGCCCCGGCCGATTCCAGTGTTTTTGAAGATCGCCCCGGATCTGCACGACGACGAACTGGCCGGCATAGCCGAGGTCGCCCGCACCTCCGGCCTGTCGGGGATCATCGCCACCAATACCACCCTCGCACGTGACGGGCTGGCCAGCGCGCAGAAGGCAGAGACGGGCGGCCTCTCCGGCGCGCCGCTGTTCGAGAAATCCACCCGGGTGCTCGCCCGGCTGTCGCAGCTGACCGAAGGCCAGCTGCCGCTGATCGGCGTGGGCGGCATCGCCAGTCCGGAACAGGCCTGGGAAAAGATCCGCGCTGGCGCCACTGCGGTACAGGTCTATTCGGCCATGGTCTATGAGGGGATGTCGCTGATCGCCCGCATCGCCCGCGGACTGGACCGTCTGGCCGCCGAACAAGGCTTTGCCCGCGTCAACGACGCCACCGGCACCGGTCGCGACCACTGGCTCTGACATGATTGCGCGCCTTGCGGCGCAAGCCTTTTACCTCGCCCGCCGCCGCTTTCGCGGCTCTGGGCTCAGGCGGGCCTCCGGCGGGGATATTTAGACAAACTGGAAAGGCCCATTCCAGTTTGCACAAATATCCCGGGGGAGTCCTCGCCCCTTTGGCGAGGACGGGGGCAGCGCCCCCTTCCGAGGGGTCAGAAGGCGCGGAACGTCATCGTCGTCAGCGTCCGCACGATGCCCGGAATGTCGAACAGGCGCGAGGACAGGTAGTGACCGACATCCTCGCCTTCCGGGATATAGACCTTGGCGATCAGGTCGTATTCGCCGCTTGTGGAGTAGAGCTCGCTCACAACCTCGCGGTCCCAGATGGCATCGGCCACCTCATAGGTCTTGCCGGGGGTGCAGCGGAACTGAACGAATACCAGCGACATGGTGGCCTCTTCTTCTATCTGCCGCACCCTAGCGCGGGCCGTGGCCAAGGGGAAGGACCGCGAGAAGGCCCGCAAGGCACACGGGGAGCCGTCAGCTTTCGTCGCCGCCCGAAAGCTCCAGCTTCGGCGCCGCGACGCGCAGATCCTCGACGCCCAGCGGGTGCTGCGGCCGGGCCAGGCGGTTGCGCACGATCCAGTGCAGCCGCGTTTCGGCCCTTGTGATCGCCACATAGGCCAGCCGTTTCCACAGGGCCACCCCCGCTTCGGACCGCCCGGCCCAGGCCGCGGCGGAAAGATCGGGGGCGAAGACCTGCACTTCGGGCCATTGGCTGCCTTGCGCCTTGTGGATCGTCACCGCCGCGCCATGCAGGAAGGCCGCGCCCATCGTATGGGCATGCGGAATGAACGGCTCCTCCTCGTCCGGCCGTTCGATCTTGATGATCGAGGCGGCCGAGAGTCGCGGGTCCTCAGCCCCGATGACATGCAGCTTGGCAAAGCCCGGCTTGGTGCCCGGGCCCAGATAGATGACCTGCGCCCCCTTGATCAGGCCGCGCGCCTCAAGGTCGATCCGCTTCTTGCGGTGCTTCAGCGGCAGTTCGATCCCGTCGCAGATCAGCGGTTCGCCCGGCATCAGATCGTCTTCCGGCGCGCCATGGGCCATGCGGAAGGCAGTGATCAGCTTCACCCGCGTGACATTGCGCCAGACCAGCACCGGGCTGCGCGCCATCAGATCTGCATCCACCCGCTCGGCCCAGACCACCCGGTCATCGCGGCGGGCCTTGTCGCGGACCATCGCCTCGAAGTCATCGAATCCAAGTGTGTCATCGGCCAGCGCATGGGCCAGATCCAGGATCGGATTGTCCTGCGTCTGGCGATGGATGCGGTGCAGCTCCAGCCGTGATTTCGCGGGCAGGCCATCGAAGACCATCTTGCCGGACTGGCCCACCGGCGCCAGCTGTGCCGGATCGCCGAACAGCACCAGCCGGGGAAAGATTTCCTGCAGATCCGTGAACTGCCGCTCGTCCAGCATCGAGGCTTCATCGACGAAGCCCACGTCGAGGGGTTCGTCGCGCCGCTTCCAGCCGGTGATGAAATCCGATCCGCGCAGGCCCGCCGCCGCCAACGCGCCGGGGATCGAGGCGACCTGCTGGTAGAAGGCATGCGCGCGGTCCAGCGCCAGTTCGGTCAGCCCCTCGACCGTGGGGCGTGGCCCCTGCCCCGCCAGCCATTCGGCGATCTTCTCATATTGCGGATCATAGACCGGGGTATAGAGGATGCGGTGAATGGTCGTCGCCGGCACGCCGCGCAGCCGCAGAACGCTGGCCGCCTTGTTGGTGGGCGCAAGAATGGCCAATGTCCGGCGCTCACGCCGGCGCTTGCCCTCCCAGTCGGCCGAGACGACATCGACGCCTGCCCCCTTCATCGCCTTGTAAAGCTCGGCCAGAAGCAGTGTCTTGCCCGATCCGGCCTTGCCCATCACCGCAAGGACGGTGCTGCGGCCTTCGCCCGGAGGAGCCAGCGCAGCATCGGCCATGTCAATGCCCTGCGCGGCCAGATCGGCAGCGATCCGGTCCCAGGCTTCGGCCTGATCGTCAGAAAAGGTGGGGGACAGCGCCTGCATGCGCCCTGTCTAGCCGCTGCACCGCGGAAGGGCCAGCCTTGGCAACAGGTCCGTGCACCGTCAATGCGCGCGGTCCGGCCCGCCCTCCCGCCCGGGAACCGAACCGGGTCCGGGCTGTGCTGCAATCTCGGCCTCGGCCACGCGCAGCGTCTCTTCGGCCTTGGCGGCCACGGCGGGAAGGCCGTTCGCCAAGGCATAGGCCCGAAGGTCCCGCAGCATGTCGAAGATCCATGTATGGCTCATGCCCCTACCGCGGCGAGGGTTGTCTTTCCGCACCATAGCATCCGGCCGACCCGCGGCAATACCTGCCCCTTGGCACATGAAGATCCTGACCCGGCTGCGAAAACGCCAACACCCGCGCCGTCGGAGGCGCGGGTGTCATGTGCGTGCCGTGAGGGGGCCGCGAAAAGATCAGCGGTTCTGGCTGGCTTCCACCGTATCCTCGAAGGTGCGTAGCCCGGTGCGGGGCGCCTGCACCAGAACGGCCATATTGCCGGGCCGGTGCTGGTTCTTCCACATCAGCGTATGCGCCTTGGGGATTTCGGCCCAGGGGAAGACCTCGGACATGCAGGGGTCCAGACGGCGTTCGCACATCAGCTTGTTCGCCGCCGCGGCCTGCTTCAGATGGGCGAAATGGCTGCCCTGCAGGCGCTTCTGATGCATCCACATATAGCGCACGTCGAAGGTGCAGTTGAAGCCGCTGGTGCCCGCACAGATCACCACCATGCCGCCCTTCTTCACCACCAGAGACGAGACCGGGAAGGTCTGTTCGCCCGGGTGTTCGAAGACCATATCGACATTCACGCCCTTGCCGGTGATGTCCCAGATCGCCTTGCCGAACTTGCGCGCCTCCTTCAGCCAGGCGTTGTATTCGTCCGAATTCACCTTGGGCAGCTGGCCCCAGCATTTGAAATCGTTGCGGTTGATCACGCCTTTGGCGCCCAGCCCCATGACGAAGTCGCGCTTCGATTCATCCGAGATCACGCCGATCGCATTGGCGCCCGCGGTGTTGATCAGTTGGATCGCATAGGAACCGAGACCGCCCGAGGCGCCCCAGACCAGCACGTTCTGCCCGGGCTTCAGGTCATGCGGTTCGTGGCCGAACAGCATGCGGTAGGCGGTGGCCAGCGTCAGCGTGTAGCAGGCGGATTCCTCCCAGGTCAGGTGGCGGGGGCGCGGCATCAGCTGCTGCGCCTGCACCTTGGTGAACTGCGCGAACGACCCGTCATGCGTCTCATAGCCCCAGATCCGCTGGCTGGGGGAAAACATCGGATCGCCGCCGTTGCATTCCTCGTCGTCGCCATCGTCCTGATTGCAGTGGATCACCACCTCATCGCCGACCTTCCAGCGCTTCACCTTGTCGCCCACGGCCCAGACGATGCCCGAAGCATCGGAGCCCGCGATGTGATAGGGCTGCTTGTGGCCGTCGAACGGGCTGATCGGCACACCAAGCCCGGCCCAGACGCCGTTGTAGTTCACACCCGCGGCCATCACGAGGACCAGCACCTCGTTGCTGTCCAGCGTCCAGGTGTCCACCACCTCCAGCTGCATCGCATCCTCGGGCGCGCCGTGGCGTTCGCGGCGGATGGCCCAAGCATACATCTTGGCCGGGACATGCCCGAGGGGGGGCATCTCGCCAATCTCGTAAAGGTCTTTCTTCGGGGCGTCGTAGGTCATGATCGGAGCCTGCGTGTCCAGAGCCATGGGCGTGTCCTCATCCGTGCCGCACCGCAGAATCGGCGGCTGTGTGAGCAAGGGATAAAATTGACTGCGCAATTTTGCAATACATCAAAAGTCTATTTTGTAATTTTATGTCCGCCGCGTTGCAGAATTCCGCCGATCCGCCCGCCGCAAATGCAAACGCCCGGCCCGCGGGCGGCGGACCGGGCGTATGTGGCGCGCGGGAGGGGTTCAGTCGCCCAGCTTGGCGTGAACCTCGTCCAGATCGACCTCCCCCTTGGGCATCTTGTTGCCCGGGTTCTCGAAATCATAACGGAACAGCTGGAAGTCGCGCTTGTAGATCTCCCACACCAGATGCATCGACAGATCGTCGAAGTAATCCTCGACCGGGTGCAGACGCTTCGGCCCGTGGCCTTCGCTTTCGTTGAAGCGGGGAATCTTCTTCAGATCCACCTTGTGCGGGGTCTGGATGTTGTCCAGCACCACCTGCATGCCCGGGTTGAAATCCTCGGTAAAGAAGATGTGGTCATACTTGCCGCCGTTCACGATGAAGGTGCTGATATGCCCCGCCATCGCCGACCAGTGGATGTCCGGCTCCATCGGCTTGCGAAAGCGGATGGTGTCGCGCGCGAACAGCAGGAACCGGCGGAAGCTGGCGATCTGGTCGAACTCCTGCTTGCCGTCGTCGCCGCCGACCTCCACCCCGTATTTCTGCACCAGCATGGGCACGAGGTTGCCGCGATAGCGCTTTCCGTTGCGCTGGATGCCACAGATCTTGTCAAAGAAGCTGGAGAGGATGCGCGTGTAGGGGTTCCTGACGCAGGTGAAGGCATAGGATTTATGCTTCTTCACGTTCTTCTCGATCAGCGGCTGGCTCGCCTCCATCGCCCATTTATGCATGCCCGCGGTGGCATCATGGATGTCGCCATCGAAGAACCGGCCATGGTCCGAGTAGAACATGATCTGCCCGATGGTCGAACAGGCGCATTTCGGCACCACGCGATAGACCACGCTTTCGCTTTCCGTCATCCAGGTGCCTGGAAATCCCATCCGCCTTACCCTCTGCCTCACCCGGGCATTTTTTCCATCCCGGAACCAATGGATCGGAAAAAAGCAAAGAAACTCTGTCCTTTCAAGGAAGCATCAAGCACTTTAAGGAAACAGTGGCGCAGCGAGGCGAACCAGACACTCTGATCATGGCGAAGATTGCCTATATCCTTCTCTGTCACAAAGACCCCGAGGGGATCATCGCCCAGGCGCAGCGGCTGACGGCGGCGGGCGACTGCGTGTCGATCCACTTTGACGGCCGCGCCAACCGCGACCATTTCGAGAAGATCCGGCTGGCCCTGGCCGACAACCCCGGCGTGGTCTTCGCCCGGCGGCGGATCAAATGCGGCTGGGGCCAATGGTCTCTGGTCGAGGCCACGCTTCTCGCGCTCCGCCGCGCGGCCGAGGCGTTCCCCCGGGCAACCCATTTCTACATGCTGTCCGGCGACTGCATGCCGATCAAATCCGCCGAATATGCGCATCAGTTTCTGGAGCGCGAGGATGTGGATTACATCGAAAGCTTCGACTTCTACGCCTCGGACTGGATCAAGACCGGCATCAAGGAAGAGCGGCTGATCTACCGGCACTGGTTCAACGAACGCACCCACAAGGCGTGGTTCTACCGCTCGATGGACTGGCAGAAGAGGCTGGGCCTGGCGCGCAAGGTGCCTGCCGATCTGGCCATGCAGATCGGCAGCCAATGGTGGTGCCTGCGCCGCCGCACGGTCGAGGCGGTGCTGGAATTCATCGACACGCGCCGCGATGTGATGCGGTTCTTCCGCACGACCTGGATCCCGGATGAGACGTTTTTCCAGACCGTCGTCCGCCATCTGGTGCCGGAATCCGACCTGCGCACCCGGCCGCTGACCTTTCTGATGTTCACCGATTACGGCATGCCGGTGACCTTCTACAACGATCACTACGATCTGCTGCTGTCGCAGGACTATCTTTTCGCCCGCAAGATCAGCCCGGATGCCAAGGATCTGAAACAGCGGCTGGGAGAGCTTTATGCCGCCAAGGGCCGCCGCTTCGCCATCTCGAACGAGGGGCGCAGCTTGTTCCGCTTCCTGACGGGCCGTGGCCGCATCGGCCGCCGCTTCGCGCCCCGGTTCTGGGAGAGCGAGACCAGCCTCGGGCGTGAGCGCAAGCTGATGATGGTGACCTGCAAGAAATGGCATGTCGCCAAGCGGCTGGTGGACCGGGTGCGCAATGTGACGAACCTGCCCGCGATGGACTATCTGTTCAACGAAGGCTCTACCCCGCTGCCCGATCTGGGCGGCATCCAGTCCAATCTGGAAAAGCGGACCCGCCATCGCCGGGCGCTGGTGCGCATGCTTTTCGATTACTGGCAGACCGACCGGCTGATCTTCTGTATCGACCCCGCTTCGGTGGATCTGATGCAGGATTTCTACAATGACAAGGCGCAGGTCCGGTTGCTGGAAATCGAATGCGATTTCACGGATGAATATCTGATCGGCCATGCGCGGCGCGTCGGGCTGGCGGGCGACCGCACCCCGCAAGAGACGCTGAACCGGCTGTTGCCGACCATCCGCTATGACGTGAAATTCGAAAGCGACCGCATCCGGGAATGCAACTTCCCCGGCCATTACCGCATCCGGCAATCGGCCAGCGTGGATGAGAACACCGTGCCGCTGGCAGAATTCTTTGACATCCCGACCGACAAGGCGCAGGACATCGCCCGCACCGATTACCTCTTCGTGGACTGACACCAATGGCCTGGACCTACGATCCGCAGAACATCTTTGCCCGCATCCTACGCGGTGAGATCCCGAACAAGACCGTGCTGGAAAGCCCGCATACTCTGGTCTTCCACGACATCCGGCCGCATGCGCCGGTGCATGTTCTGGCCATCCCGAAGGGTGCCTATGTCAATCTGGACCATTTCGCCGCCGAGGCAAGCGCCGAGGAGATCGTGGATTTCCACCGCACCGTTGCGCAGGTGATCGCCGATCTGGGTCTGTCCGGACCTGAGGGCTATCGCGCCATCACCAATGCAGGCCTGCATGGCATGCAGGAGGTGCCGCATTACCACCTGCACATCCTGGGCGGGCGGGTGCTGGGCCGGCTGGTCGATCCGGCTTGACGGCGCGCACTGCAACGCTCCCGGAGGGCTTCGCGCCCTCCGGACCTCCCGCGGGATATTTATGAACAGATGAATGGGGGAAAGGCGCTCAGATCGGGTCGGCCTTCCCGGCGGCGCGGAACCAGTCGACGATCTTCTGCCGCTCGGTCTCTTCCATATAGCTCAGATTGCCCGGCGGCATGGCATGGCTCAACCCCGCCTGCAGATAGATCCGCCGCGCCTCCTGCGCGATCTGGGCCGGGGTTTCCAGCACCACCGCCTTCGGCGCCCAATGCAGCCCCTCCCATGAGGGTTCGGCCGCATGGCACATCGAACAACGGCCCTGCACAATGCTGACCACCTCGTCAAAGCCGGGGGCTGCGGCAAAGGGCATCGACACTTTGGTCAGCGCGGCATCCTCGGGCATCGTTTCCACCCTCTCGACCGACAGCCGCGCGATGGCGAGGAACAGCAGCACGGTGACCAGCCAGGTCCAGTGCGGATTGCCCTTGCCCGCATGGCGGGTGTTGAACCAGTGCCGGATCGACACCCCCATCAGGAAGACGAGGCAGGCGATGATCCAGTTGTATTTCGTCGCAAACACAAGCGGATAGTGGTTCGACAGCATCAGGAACAGCACCGGCAGCGTCAGGTAGTTGTTATGCGTGCTGCGCTGCTTGGCGATCTTGCCGTATTTCGGATCGGGCACCCGGCCCGCCTTCAGATCGGCCACCACCACACGCTGGTTCGGCATGATGATGAAGAAGACATTCGCGCTCATGATCGTCGCGGTGAAGGCGCCCAGATGCAGCATGGCGGCGCGGCCGGAAAAGACGCTGGTGTAGAAATAGCTCATCCCCACCAGCACCACGAACAGCGCGATCATCACCAGGGTCTGGTTCGCCGCCACAAAGACTTTGCAGATCTGGTTGTAGACCACCCAGCCGAAGGCCAGCGAGGCGAGCGAGATGCCGATGGCCTGCGCTTGCGTCAGCGCCATCACATTGGGGTCGATCAAGAACAGGTCGGCGGACAGGTAATAGACCAGCACCAGCATGGAAAAGCCGGACAGCCAGGTCATGTAGCTTTCCCATTTGAACCAGACCAGATGCTCGGGCAGGAACTCGGGCGCGACGAGGTATTTCTGGATGTGGTAGAAGCCGCCGCCGTGGACCTGCCATTCCTCGCCATGGGCCAAAGGTGGCAGGCTGGGCGTCTTGCGCAGGCCAAGGTCCAGCGCCACGAAATAGAAGCTGGACCCGATCCAGGCGATGGCGGTGATCACATGCAGCCAGCGGGCGGCGATCTCCACCCACTCCCCCAGAACCACCCATTCGTACAGAACTTCCATGCTTCCCCCATCGCGCAAGCTGCGTTCGTCCCCGTTGCGGTGCGGGGCTTCGTTCGGCCAAGGCTATACCCAAGCCATCTTTGCCGTTAATCCTTGGAATTGCCGGATCACTTTCAATCCGTGCCAGAGAATACAGCCCGTAGGATATGCCTAAAGAAAGCAAAGTGCGAAGCCCGGCATTTACATCCCGAAATCAATGCTTTGCCATATCCCCCCACCGCATCCGCGCTGAAGCCTCGCGTCCGGTCGCCCGGATATGTCGTCGCTTCCGTCCGGCCTGACGCCCGGGCGGCGGGCGCACTGGCGCGAAAACCGGCAGACCGCTGACCGGAAATGGCGATGCCTGCCGGGCCGTAAACGCAGGGACGGTCCGAACCACGAATGCGGATTCGCCCCCCTGCCCATGGCCAGAGGCACCGCGCCGCATTCCGGCCTTCGGGCAGAACGCACCCCCTTGCGCCTGCGCAAACGGCGCACCCGGGGCTGGTCTCGGTCACCCCTGAAGAAGACCGATCCGGTCAGGCCGCAGATCCCGGTTCTGCGTTTTCACCGGGACAGACCGCCCGAATGCATGTTTGATGGGGAATGACCTGAAGCTGAATCGGCCAGAGAAATGAAGCAATCCTTGGATTCTCAACAAGATAGGAGCCAAGCGTGAGCTATGTGAACAACATCCGCATGTTCGTCCGCGTCTATGAGCTGGGCAATATGAGTGTGGCGGCGCGCGACCAGCGGACCTCACCCGCGGTGGCGTCGGCCCGGATTTCGGAACTTGAGAAGCATCTGGGCGTGCGGCTCTTCAACCGCACCACCCGCAGCCTGCAGCCGACCGAGAACGGCCGCATCTTCTATGACGGGGCGCGCCGCGTGCTGGAGGCGATCGACGAGGCCGAGGCCGCGGTGATGGATGTCACGCAGAACCCGCGGGGCACGATCCATGTGGCGGCCCCTCTGGGCATCGGGCGGCGGCTGATCGCACCGCATGTGCCTGCCTTCAAGGACCTGTATCCGCAGATCGAGGTGCGGCTGCGGCTGTCGGACCGGCTGATCGACGTCGTGGCCGAGGGGATCGACGTGGCCTTCCATCTGGGCCTTCTGGAGGATTCCACGCTGAAGGTGCGGCTGGTGGCGGATTGCCCGCGCCTTCTGTGCGCGGCACCCGACTATATCGCCCGCCGCGGCATGCCCGCTGATGGCGCGGCGCTGGTCGAAGACCGGCATGATTGCCTGAACCTGCGGTTTCCCGGTGCCAAGGAATTCCAGTGGACCCTGCAGACCCCCGAAGGCCCGCGACGGTTCGAGATCACCGGGCCTTACGAAAGCGACGATGGCGATGTGCTGACCGGATGGGCACTGGACGGGCGCGGCATCGTGCTGAAACCCTTGTTCGAGGTGGCGGAATATCTGCGCGCGGGACGGCTGGTGCCGGTGGCGGTGGCGACGCCGCCTTTGCCCACCCAACTCTCCAGCCTGTCGCAGCACCGCCGCCTGAAGGACCCCAAGGTGCGGCTGTTCACCGATTTCATGGCCCAGCGCATGCGCGAAGCGATGCGCGCGGCCATGTCCGGGCCGACCGACACCGCGATTTCTGAAACCAATCCTTGATTTGCGAGGGCAAGCCGCCCATATGGGAGAGGCAAAGCTAATTCTTTCGACCTTCTGTTTCCTCTCGGCTTCAGTTGTTCTTCTGATGACTCTAAGCCGGGCCGTCACATGTTGTGGGCGGCAAACAGAAAGGAATATCACGATGGCCAACGGCACCGTGAAATGGTTCAACGCCACCAAAGGCTTCGGCTTCATCGCTCCGGCGGGCGGCGCAAAGGACGTCTTCGTCCATATCTCCGCGCTGGAACATGCGGGCATCCGCCAGCTGAATGACGGTCAGGCCGTCACCTTCGATCTGGAGCGGGACCGCAACGGCCGCGAATCCGCGACCAACCTCGCGCTGGCATAAGGCCCGCGCCCAAGACCACGGAACGGGGATGGCCTCGGGCCGTCCCCGTTTCTTTTTGTGCACCGTTCCCTGTGTTCGGCTGCGCTGTCCGAAAGATGAGTATCCCTTGATTGAACTGCATTGGGGTTCGCCCCTGACATTGGTGGTGACGCCCGACGGCGACACCCAGACCTTCAGCACCATCGAACAGGCCGCCTATTGGCTGCGCCGCAAATGGCCGGTGGCCGATGACGCCCGCGATCGCGCGCTGAACCGGATCGACGCGGCCCAGCATTGCATGGTCAGCCCCGGCACCGCCCGGCGGGCATTTCTGCACGCAGCGCGCAGCGCCGGCTTCGTGCCCGAAGACCTGATGACACAACCCGCCCGGCAGTAGGCCGGGGCGGCAAAGGTTGCCCCCAACGGGGCAATAAAAAAAAGGCGCGGCCCCGCGGGACCGCGCCTTTTTTCGTGGCACAGAGGCCCCTTACTGGATCTGCTGGCCGTTCACGAAGATCGCGCCGCCTTCCTTGGCCTCGATCTTCGAGGTCAGGGTGTCGGGGGCCGAACCCGGGGTCATGAAGGCACCCATCATCATGCGCGCGCCCATGGCGTCGTCTTCGGTGATCACACCAATGGCCACCAGACCATCAATCAGCTGGTTCGCCCCGCTGACGGAAACATCGGCCGTGCCCACCGGCATCGGGACACCCATTGCATTGTCGAAGGTGAAGGCCCCGGTCGCATCCAGCGCGGCGCCCGCCACGGTGACCGCCAGCTTGGCGATATCCAGCGTCTCGGGCGCAGGAACCGGCGGAGCTTCGGTCATGCCGCCCGTTTCGGCCGCCATGATCGCGGGCCAGTCGATCTTGGTCTTGCCGCTGATGTCGATGTCGATGGTGGCCGGATCATGCTTCAGCTTGGCCTCCGGATCGAACAGACCCCAAGCTTCATCGTTCAGCGTCAGCGAAGCAACACCCAGCTTGTAGGCGTAATCCCCGGCGGCTTCGGTGGCGACCACCGGCGAGGTCAGCGTCATCGCCACGGCCCCGAAGGCCAGCTTCAGCGGCGCCGGAATGGCGGCCGATGTCATTTCCATCTCGCCCCCCTCGCCCGCGGCGGTCAGGTGGAACGTATCCTTGTTCAGCACCAGTTCCGCGCTGCCCGGCAGGCTGCTGGAGGTCAGGTTGTAGGGGAAGAACTGGTCTTCCTGCACGGCAGAGCCGGTCGAGGCGCCCTGCGTCATGCTGAGCGTGAAGGCCAGGCCTTCCTGCAGCGCGCGGCCGAAATCAGCAGGCGATTGCAGGCTGGACAGCGGCGAGGTCGGCAGGGTGAATTCCGCCGAAAGGTCCACATCCGCGGCCTCGGTCTTCTGCGCCGTCTTCATCGGCATGTTCGGATCGTCCGAAGCGATATCATAGGCCATTTTCGACGCGGCCAGATCCAGCCCGAAGACGCGGTTGTCGCCGGGGGTGTCGCTGTAGCTGCCTTCCAGCGCTTCGAAGGTAAAGGTCCCCTTGGCGGTGGTGGGCTTGGCGGGCTGGTCGGTGAAGGAATAGCCCGGCGCCGTGCTGTCAAAGCTGACATTTAGGCTGTCGGCCGAATAGTCATAGACGATGCCGCCTTCGTCGCCTTCGCTGGCGGTCAGGGTCAGGCCTTCATGCGCGATCTTCAGGTTGCTGGCCGAGTCGCCTTCGGTTGAGGTCAGGCCGATGGCGGCACCCGGCTCGATCAGAACGGTGCCGTCATCCTGCTCGGTCAGCACCAGATCCGAGATGGTCAGCGGCGCCTTCGCGCCTTCGGGCGCCAGCGTCACACCGTTCAGCGTCAGCGTGCCGTCCTCGTTCAGCTCGGTCGCGGCCGAGAGCTTCAGCCCCGCCATTGCCGCGCCATCCTTCCAGCTTTGCCAGATCTGGTCCGCCGTCAGCGCGGCATGGGCCGTGCCCGACAGCAGAACGACAAGTGCAGGCGCCGCAACACAGGTGCGGATGAAAGACATGGTGCTCCCTCCCCGGGATGAAAAAATCAGCCCGCAGGAAACCCTAAACCCCCGCGCGCCGCAAGGGCCGGAAATCACGACCCGCGATAGGTGGAATAGGCGAAAGGACTGATCAGCAAGGGAACATGATAGTGCTGGGTCGCGTCAGGAATGCCGAAACGGATGGGAATCTGGTCCAGAAACAGCGTGCCCTCGCCCGCCTGTCCGCTGGCGCGCAGATAATCGCCTGCGAAGAACACAAGTTCGTAATCGCCTTCGGTCAGCTTCGCCCCGGACAGCATCGGCGCATCGGTGCGGCCATCGGCATTGGTCACCACCTCGGCAATCTTGCGATGGCTTTGCCCGCTGATCCGGTAAAGCGCGATCTTCACCCCCGCCGCGGGTTTGCCCTTCGCGGTATCCAGCACATGGGTCGTCAGCCGCCCCGTCTTTGCTTCGCCCGCCATTTCAGCACTCCCCTCTCGTCTTTGGCCACAGAGAAGCACGTTTGCCGCGCCTTGGCGACAACCGCTTGCCGGCAAAGGACCTTCTGGCAAATCTTGAAAGAAGCCGCCGACGGATGCGCCTAATCTGGCGGCAATGACAAGAGGACTGCCATGACCCGTTACCCCCGCGACTTCCGCGGCTACGGCCCGAACCCGCCCGATGCACAATGGCCCGGCGGGGCAAAGATCGCCGTCTCGCTGGTGCTGAACTACGAAGAAGGGGGCGAAAACAGCCTCCTGCACGGCGACGCCCAGTCCGAGGCCTTCCTGTCCGACATCGCCGGGGCCGCCCCATGGCCCGGCATGCGGCACTGGAACATGGAGTCGATCTACGACTACGGCGCCCGCGCCGGGTTCTGGCGGCTGCATCGCCTGTTCACCGAACGGCAGATCCCGGTGACGGTCTACGGGGTCACCACAGCCCTTGCCCGCAACCCCGAACAGGTGGCCGCGATGAAGGCCGCGGGCTGGGAAATCGCCAGCCACGGGCTGAAATGGGTCGATCACCGCGACATGCCGCCCGAGGAGGAGGCCCGCCAGATCGCGGAATCCTTCCGCCTGCATGCGGAGGTGGTGGGAGAGCCGCCGCGGGGCTGGTATACCGGCCGGTGCAGCATGAACACGGTCGCGCTGACCGCGGAAACCGCGCGGCTGGACTGGATCTCGGACACCTATGACGACGACCTGCCTTATTGGCTGGAAATCGGTCACCGTGACCAGCTCGTCATCCCCTATACGCTGGAGGCGAACGACATGCGCTTCGCCACCGCGCCCGGATACATAACCGGCGAGCAGTTCTTCACCTATCTGAAGGACAGTTTCGACACGCTTTATGCCGAAGGGCTGGACGGCCGCGCCAAGATGTTCTCCATCGGCCTGCACAACCGGCTGATCGGACGGCCGGGCAAGTTTGCCGGGCTGAAGAAGTTCCTCGATTATGCCCAAGGCTTCGAAGGCGTCTGGTTCCCCCGCCGCATCGACATTGCCCGCCACTGGGCCGCGGTGCACCCGCACCGCCGCATCGAACGCCCCAGCCGGATGGACCGGCAGCGGTTCGTCGAACGCTTCGGCAGCATCTTCGAACATTCGCCCTGGATCGCCGAGCGGGCCTTCGATCTGGAGCTTGGTCCCGCCCATGACAGCGCCGCAGGCCTGCACAATGCGCTGGCCCGGATGTTCCGCTCCGCTACGCCCGAGGAACGGATGGCTGTCCTGCGTGCCCACCCCGATCTGGCCGGAAAGCTGGCCGCGGCCAAGCGCCTGACCGCGGAATCGACCGCCGAACAGGCCAGCGCCGCGCTGGATGCGCTGACCGATCAGGAACGTGCGACCTTCCAGACGCTGAACGCCGAATATGTCGCCCGCCACGGCTTCCCCTTCATCATCGCCGTGCGCGACAACACCAAGGACAGCATCCTTGCCGCCTTCAGGGCGCGCATCGCCAATGACAGCGCCACCGAATTCGCCACCGCCTGCCGTCAAGTCGAGCGGATCGCCGAACTCCGTCTGAAAGACCTCCTGCCATGACCCGTTACGCCACCCCCGCCGACGGCCTGCCGCCGCAGACCGCGATCCACACCGGCCGCGCCGTCTTTACCGAGGCCTATGCCGTCATCCCCCGCGGCGTGATGCGCGACATCGTAACCAGCTTCATGCCGGGCTGGACCAAAACGCATTTCTGGGTGATCGCCCGCCCGATGAGCGGGTTTTCCGAAACCTTCTCGCAATATATCCTGACGATCGACCCCGAAGGCGGCTCCGACACGCCAGAGCCGGAGGCGGGGGCCGAAGGCGTCCTCTTCGTCACCGAAGGCCGCCCGCTCCTGACCATCGGCGGCACGGTGCATCCGCTGGCCCCCGGCGGTTACGCCTATCTGCCCCCCGGCACCCCATGGACCCTGAAGAACCCGACCCGCCAGCCCGCCAAACTGCATTGGGTGCGCAAACTCTATGAACCCGCGCCGGGGCTGGAGGTGCCGCCTCCCTTCGTGACCAACGAACAGCATCTCTCGCCCGCGGCCATGCCCGATACCAAGGGCGCATGGGCGACGACGCGCTTCGTCGATCCCTATGACCTGCGCCACGACATGCATGTGAACATCGTGACCTTCCAGCCCGGCGGCCTGATCCCGTTCGAGGAAACCCATGTGATGGAACATGGGCTTTACGTGCTGGAGGGCAAGGCGGTCTACAAGCTCAACCGCGACTGGGTCGAGGTCGAGGCCGGGGATTTCATGTGGCTGCGCGCCTATTGCCCGCAGGCCTGCTATGCGGGCGGGCCGGGACCGTTCCGCTACCTGCTCTACAAGGATGTGAACCGCCACGCCAAACTGCGCGGCCCCGGGGCCTTTGGCCGGTAACCCCGCCCCCCTTTCCAGTTTGCCCAAATATCCTCTGGGGGTCCGGGGGGCGAAGCGCCCCCGGGGTCCCGGCCAAAGGAACCCTGCCCATGCACCTGATCCTGACCGAACCGCTGACCGCCGCAGCCTTCGCCCCCTTCGGCGAGGTGCTGGAGGCGACGGGCGATTTCCGGCTGATCAATGCGGGTCTCTGCCGCCGCCACCATGACCGCGCCGTACTGGATTTCGGGGTTGAGACCGATCCGCCCGGCCGCGCCGGCATCTCGGTCTTCAATGCCGAACCGCGCAGCCTGCCCTATGACTTCGACCTGATCGAACGCCACCCGCAGGGCAGCCAGGCCTTCCTGCCGCTGTCACAGCATCCGTTCCTCGTCATCGTTTCGCCCGATCCTCAGGCAATCCCCCGCGCCTTCATCACCAATGGGGCACAGGGCATCAACCTTGCCCGCGGCACATGGCACGGTGTGCTGACACCGCTGCACGCGCCCGGCATCTTTGCGGTGGTGGACCGGATCGGCGCCACCCCCAATCTGGAAGAGCACCGCTTCCCGCAGCCCTTCCGCGTGACGGCCCCCTGAGAGGGGCAACCTTAACCGGACGGCGTCCCCGGGGCGGGCGCCGAGACGGCGCGAACATAACCGCCCCGAGGGAAAGGACGCTCCATGACCACAACGCATCCGGTGGACGAAATCCTGCCACCGCCGAAACTGTTCACCCTTGGCCTCCAGCATGTGCTGGTGATGTATGCCGGCGCGGTGGCCGTGCCGCTGATCGTCGGCCGCGCGCTGAAGCTGGACCCGGCCGATGTGGCCTTCCTGATCTCGGCCGATCTCTTCGTCTGCGGCATCGCCACGCTGATCCAGTCGCTGGGCATGACCCAATGGTTCGGCATCAAACTGCCGGTGATGATGGGCGTGACCTTCGCCGCCGTCGGCCCGATGGTCGCCATGGCGGGTGCCAATCCGGGGACCGAAGGCGCGCGGGCGATCTTCGGCGCCATCATTGCCGCGGGCGTCATCTCGATCCTGATCGCGCCCTTGATGTCAAAACTCCTGCGGTTCTTTCCGCCGGTGGTGACGGGAACGATCATCCTTGTGATCGGCGTCTCACTCATGCGCATCGGCATCAACTGGATCTTCGGCAACCCCGTCGGCCCCACCGCGCCGTCGATCATCGATCCGGCCCATGCCGACTGGCTGAAGACCGTGACCGAGGGCGCCGTGGCCGCGGGCCTGCCCGAGGTGCCACCGAAATTCGCCGCCGCGCCGACGCTGCAGAACCCGGCCTATGCACCGCTCGGCAATGTCCTTGTCTCGGCCATCGTGCTGGTGTCCATCCTCCTGATCGCCAAATTCGGCCGCGGCTTCGTCGCCAATATCTCGGTCCTTCTGGGCATCGTCATCGGCGCCGTCATCGCGGTGACCATCGGTGCCATGACCTTCTCCAAGGTCGGTGAGGCCGCATGGTTCGGGATGATCACCCCCTTCCACTTCGGCACGCCCACCTTTGAACCTGTCATGATCATCACCATGACCCTCGTGATGATCGTGGTGATGATCGAATCGACCGGCATGTTCCTTGCCCTTGGCGATATGACCGGAAAGCCGGTGACCCAGCCGATGCTGTCCGCCGGGCTGCGGACCGATGGTCTGGGCACCGTCATCGGCGGCCTTTTCAACACCTTTCCTTACACCTCCTTCAGCCAGAACGTCGGGCTTGTGGGCGTGACGGGAATCAAAAGCCGCTTCGTCTGCGTGGCGGGCGGGGTGATCCTGATCGTGCTGGGGCTGGTGCCCAAGATGGGCGCACTGGTGGAATCGGTGCCGACCATGGTTCTGGGCGGTGCGGGGCTGGTGATGTTCGGCATGGTCGCGGCCACCGGAATCCGCATCCTGTCAGGCGTCGATTTCGCGCGGAACCGCAACAACCTGTTCGTGGTGGCGGTCAGCCTTGGCTTCGGGATGATCCCGCTGGTCGCACCCAGCTTCAAGCAATGGATGTGGCACGACCTGCACCCGCTGATCGAATCCGGCATCCTTCTGGCTTCGATCGCCGCCGTGGTGCTGAACGCCTTCTTCAACGGCGCCAAGGATTCGATCGAAGACATCAAGGCCGCCGCCGCCACCGCGGACCATTGACCGAAGACCGGGGCTTTGCGGCCCCGGGGTTTCATGCTAAAGCGGCGCCACGGTCGGCAGTTCACCGAGGCGTCGCTGTCCCCTCCGGGGAAGCTAAACCTGCCGCAGACAGACGAAGCACATCTGGTAATCCCCCGTGCCCGTCGCCAAGCCAGCGACCTGCGATCTTCCTGCGGCACGGACAGGATGAACCGATGACCCGAGACACCATTCCCCTTCCCGTGGCGGATCTGTCCGCCTTTTCCCGCGCCCTTGCCCGGCAACTGGCCGCGGCGCCCGGCCTGCCCTCGCATCTTGCGCTGATGAACATGCTGGCCCGCGCCGGGGGGTTCCGCAATTACCAGCATCTGCGCGCCAGCCATGCCGCAGGCGCGCGGATGGAGGCCGCCCCGGCCCCGGAGGAGACCGCCGATCTGGCACTGGCCGAACGCGCCATTAACCAGTTCGACCGGCAGGGCCGGCTGAAGCAATGGCCGGCGCGCCGCAATGTGCAGGTCCTGTGCCTCTGGGCTTTGTGGTCGCGCCTGCCGCGCGGGCGGGTGATGACCGAACGGCAGGTGTCCGATCTGTTGCGCGACTGGCATCTGTTCCACGATCCGGCGATCCTGCGGCGCGACATGGTGGAAATGGGGCTGCTCTCCCGGCGCGAGGGGATGGATTACCGCCGCGTCGAACAGGCCCCGCCCGCCACCGCACTGGCACTGATCCGGCAACTGGCCTGACCGCAAAGACAGGCCGACGCCCTGTTCTGTCCCGCAAACCCTGCCGGAGCGGCCGCATGACCCGAATGTGCCCGCTCCGGCTGTCCCTGCGTCGCGGGTGCCGGCGGCAGCGGCTGTGGCCGGCAAGATGCCCGTCCTCATCCCGCCCCGGCTTCAACCTGCCGGGGAAAGGCGCGCGTGGCTGTTCCGCGGCGGTATGCTCGACCCCGTCAAGGTGACCTGCAGCGTGCCGTAGAATGCGGCCCCGCTCGCCTCGGCCCTGATCACCACCGGGCGATGATCCCACCCACAAGGCTCCCGCCCTGCCCAGCGGCGGCGTGGGCGGCATGGACTTCTGATCCATCCCCCTTGCGGGAGTTGCGAAGGGCGGCCCATCGGGCCGCCCTTTTGCGTTTGGGGTTGACCTGTATTGCGGATGAAGCAGTCAGTCGTGCATACCAGTGCGAGCCGTATGAATCTTTTCTATCAACACCGCGATGGTATCGGAGGCCGCGGCATCGTGATGCTGAACGTCAAACGTGCCGTCCTCTGGGGATTTGGGAAGAAAGTAGAGTTCAAATCGGTCGCCGAAAATCTCAACTTCAGTCCGTCCTCCATCCCAAAACAGGCAGACACTAAGCCACTTACCCGTGGCTGCCTCGCTGGGTGGGAAACCCGCCAACCGAACAGCTTCCACCAGACGCACCGCATTTTTCAAAGCGGCATCGTCTGGCTGCTGATCCCAATTGCATCTGATGTCTGCCCAAGGGTCTGACATTGCCGTCTCTTTCCGATTCTGTGACAGCGACATAGCACGAACGACCGCAATGGGCTCACAGCCCCTTCTCCAGCCGGTGGATCACATGGCCCGTCTCGTCATCCCGGCGGGAGATGCCGGTGGGGCGGAAGTCTTCCCGTTCCCAGAACGCCCGGCCGCGGGGGTTTTCTTCCAGCACCGCCAAGAGCAGACGGGGGGCAGAGCGCTGGCGGGCGAGGCGTTCGACCTCGGCCAGCAGGGCCGCGCCATGGCCGCTGCCGCGCAGGCGGGGGGCCAGCAGCATCAGGCCCAGATAGCCGTCTTCGGGCGCGGGAAAGCCGAAGGACAGTTCCGCCACACCGGACAGGCGGCCGTCGACGAACAGCCCCAGCCGGTGGCTTTGCGCCGGGTCGCAGCCGGGCGGGCCATCGGTAAAGAACTCTGCGGCCTTCTGCGCATCGGGCGGGCGGCGGTCGGCCAGACGCCAGTAGTCCTGCGCCTCCTCATAAAAGGCCGCGACCAGCGCCACCTCGGACGGGGCCAGTTCACGGATCAGCACGGGCAATCTCCAGCACCTCCAGCACCTCCAGCATCATCGCCCCGGAAGGGCGGCGCCATGTCACCTCATCCCCCACCTGCGCGCCCAAAAGCGCCCGCGCAAGGGGCGCATGCGGCGCGATGCGGCCCAGCGTGGCGTCGGCCTCATCCTCGCCGGTGATCTCATACCAGCTTTCACGCCCGCCCTCGTCCACCACCCGCACCCGCAAGCCGAAGGCCACCTCGGTCAGCGGGCGGCTGGCCGGGTCCGAGACAATGGCGCTGCCGATCCGCGCCTCCAGCCAGCGGATGTCGCGTTCCGCCGCGGCTTCGGGCAGCTTGTCCAGCCGGTCCGCCCGCGCCCGCAGCGCTGTCAGATCGGCCCGCCGCGCCTCCAGCCTGGCGCGCAAGGCGCGCAGCCCGCGCGGGGTCACCACATTGGGATGCGGTGAAACGGGCAGTTCCGGCAGGTCGGGCCGGTCCTTGCCCGCATCCTCGTTCACGAAGGCGCGGCTCATCTGAGGATCGGCTCCAGCGGGTCATACAGCGCGGGCGCCGTGTCCCAGGTCGCCGCGGGCAGCAGATCGGGCTTGAACCGCACCGTGCCGCTCTCCAACTCCGCGCGCGAGAAAAACCGTCGCTCGGTCACGATCCCCTCCGGGTCGCGCCATGCGGAGTCCAGTTTCCCCGCCAGCACCTTACAGCGGAAATAGATATCGACCTGATGAAAGCCGCTGGCCGGATCGTGGAATTCGTTCACCAAGACCGGCGCGGGCTGGACGGCAACCGAAAGCCCGGTTTCCTCATGCACCTCGCGGATCAGGTTGTCCGGCAGCGAGGTGCCGCCCTCGGCCCCGCCCCCGGGCGCGCACCACAGGTTCAGCCGCGCGCCGCGATAGGCATTGACCAGCAGAAGCCGGTCGTCCTGCAGGATCAGCGCGCGAACGGCGATGCGGGGTTTCATCCGGGCCATATGCCACCCTTGCCCGAGATGGCCGCGCTGTCCAGCCTGACCTCTGCCCGTGCAGGGGGCGCTGCCCCCTCGGCCTGCGGCCTCACCCCCGGGATATTTGGGCAAACTGGAATGGGCTTTCCGCTTTGCGCAAATATCCCCGCCGGAGGCAGGCACGGTCATGGCGGCGGCCTGCGGCGCGATCCGGCTGATCCGCCCTTGCCGCCGGACGGGCGCGGGGCCACTCTGGCCGCCGCACAAGGAGGCGGGCAGAGATGAGCTATTCCACCGTTTCACGCCGGATCGCCCGGCTTTGCGGCCGCCCGGCGGCGCTCTTGGCCGCGACGGCCTTTATCGTGGTCTGGGCCGTCACCGGGCCGCTGTTCGGCTGGTCCGACGGCTGGCAGCTGGTGGCGAATACGGTGACCAATGTCGTGACTTTCCTGATGGTCTTCCTGATCCAGACCAGTCAGGACCATGACACCGCCGCGATCCAGCTGAAGCTGGATGAGCTGATCCGGGCCACGAACGGCGCGCATAACGCGCTGCTGGATCTGGAGGAGCTGGACGAACGGGCCATTGCCGAGTTCCGCGCCCGCTATATCCAGCTGGCGCGGGAGGCGCGGGCGCGGCGGGCGCAGGGCGCCAGCGACACCGATTCTCCGGAGGCCTGAGCCCGTGGCCGCGGCGACGGTGCTGCTGATTCACGGGCTGGCGCGGACCTCACGCTCGCTGGTGCCGATGGCCGTGGCGCTGCGGGCAAAGGGATTTCGGGTGGTGAACTGGCGCTACCCGTCGACCGGCGCCGCGCCGCGGGGCCTTGCCGATGCGCTGGACGGTGCCTTTGCCCTTGCCGGGCCGGGAACGGTTCATGCGGTGACCCATTCCATGGGCGGCATCCTGTTGCGCGACTGGCTGTCGCGGCACCGCCCGGCGGGCTTCGGCCGGGTGGTGATGCTGGCGCCGCCGAACCACGGGTCCGAGATCGTGGACCGTCTGGGCCATCTGCCGCCCTTCCGCTGGATCAACGGGCCGGCGGGGCTGGATCTTGGCACCGGACCGCAAAGCTGGCCGAACCGCCTGCCGCCGGCGGATTATCCTTTGGGCATCATTGCAGGCAACCGCTCGGTCAGCCCGTGGTTTTCCTCGCTGTTGCCGGGCGAGGATGACGGCAAGGTCAGCGTGGCCAGCACGCGGCTGGAGGGGATGGCGGACCATATCACCCTGCCGGTCAGCCATACATGGATGGTGATGCAGCCGCAGGTGATCCGCCAGAGCCTGCATTTCCTGCGTATGGGGTGCTTCGACCACGGGGCGCTGGCGCAGAGCCCGGCCTGAGGGCCTGTGGCGGGCGAGCGCCCCCGTGCGGTGTTACCAGTGCGGCGGGCGGACGTTGGCGGCGGGCGCCTCTCCGGCCATCTGCTCGCGCTCGGCCTCGCGCTCCATCAGCAGGCGGACGCGGCGGGTCAGCAGGTCGATCTCGCCCGCCTGCCGGGCCACCACATCCGACAGGTCGTCCACCGCCCGCATCAGATGGGCCAGCTTCTCTTCCATCGCCTCGGTCCGGTCCATCTGCGCGCCCTTCCTGTGCCCTGCGGCCTGCCATCGCTTGCCGTGCCTGCCCCCATCCGCTAAGGGAACCCCGCAAGGCAAGAGGGTTTCCCATGTCCGAAGGCAAGATCCGCCGTCCCCGGGCCGAACCGCCCAAGGGCTTCCGCGACTATTTCGGCGCGGAAGTGACCGAACGCAAGCAGATGCTGGACCGGATCGCCGAAGTCTATCATCGCTACGGCTTTGATCCCTTGGAAACCTCGGGCGTCGAAACGGTCGAGGCTCTGGGCAAGTTCCTCCCCGATGTGGACCGTCCGAATGAGGGTGTGTTCGCCTGGAAGGATGAGGACGAGAGCTGGATGGCGCTGCGCTATGACCTGACCGCGCCCCTGGCGCGCGTCGCGGCGCAGTACAGGAACGACCTGCCCTCGCCCTATCGCCGCTATGCCATGGGGCCGGTCTGGCGCAATGAAAAGCCGGGACCGGGCCGGTTCCGCCAGTTCTATCAATGCGATGCGGATACGGTGGGGTCCGGGTCGGTGGCCGCGGATGCCGAGATCTGCGCCATGCTGTCCGACGCGCTGGAGATCGTGGGCATTCCGCGCGGCGATTACGTCATCAAGGTCAACAACCGCAAGGTGCTGAACGGGGTGATGGAGGTCGCGGGCCTGTCGGGAGACGACAAGGCCGAGGAACGCGGCATCGTCCTGCGCGCCATCGACAAGATCGACCGTCTGGGCGAAGCGGGCGTCCGTGCCCTGCTGGGCGAAGGCCGCAAAGACGAGAGCGGCGACTTCACCAAGGGCGCGGGGCTGACGGTTGCGCAGCAAGAGATAATAATGCGCTTTGTTGGGGCTAACTCAGCGATCACTCGCATCTTGGAGCAAGTAGAGGCAGCTGCAAAATCTCACGATCCAAAGTTTGCTTCCCTTCTCGGGCTGGCATCTTGGGCAACGGACCCCGACTGGATCTCGATTGCGGGTCGCGGCGATAAAGAAGGCGCGCTCAGGAACAAATTTACCCTGAACTATTTGGCAGACCTCGTAAAAACATCCGCCCAAGGCAAGGAGGGCGTCGAAGAGCTAGCGACCATTTCCTCGCTTCTTGCTACACAAGGCTATGGTGCAGATCGAATTTCCATCGATCCCGGCGTCGTGCGGGGGCTTGGCTATTACACCGGACCGGTGTTCGAGGCGGAGCTGACCTTTGAAATCCTGGACGAAAAGGGCCGGAAGCGCAGCTTCGGCTCGGTCGCCGGGGGTGGGCGGTATGATGATCTGGTGAAGCGCTTCACCGGACAAACAGTGCCTGCGACGGGCGTGTCCATCGGGGTGGACCGGCTGCTGGCGGCCTTGCGGGCCAAGGGGCGGGTTGGTGACTCGGATATCTGGCGAGGGCCGGTGGTCGTCACCGTGATGGACCGCGACCGGATGGCCGATTACATGGCCATGGTCGCCGACCTGCGGCAGGCGGACATAGACCCGAACGATCCTAGCAAGGGCAAAATCCGGGCCGAGGTCTATCTGGGCAATCCGAAGAACTTCGGCAACCAGCTGAAATATGCGGACAAGCGGCAGTCGCCCATTGCAATCATCCAGGGTGCGGATGAGGCAGCCAAAGATATGGTCGTGCTGAAGGATTTGATCCTCGGTGCCGAAATCGCCAAGGATGCTACCTTGGAAGAGTGGAAAGGTCGTCCTGCTCAGATCACTGTGAAACGCGCCGACCTCGTTTCGGAGGTGCAGAAGATGCTTGCCGCCACCGATAAGAACGCAAACCCGTCCGAGAACGGGTTCGATGACCTGCTATGACCGCCGACAAAACCGCCATCCGGGCCGAGGCTGAACGGCTTTATGCCGCCTTTCTGGCGGCAGGCGCGCAGCCGGTGGAAACCGACATCCTGCAACCGGCGGAAACTCTGCTGGACCTTTATGGCGAGGATATCCGCGCCCGCGCCTATGTGACCGCCGATCCGCTGCATGGCGAGATGATGCTGCGGCCGGATTTCACCGTGCCCGTGGTGCAGGCGCATATGGCGGGCGGGGCAGACCCGGCGCGCTATGCCTATATGGGTGAGGTTTTCCGCCGGCAGGAACATCTGGACGGCCGCGCGCGGGAATATCTGCAGGTCGGCTATGAGGTCTTTGACCGCAATGCACCCGAGGCCGATGCCGAGGTTTTTGCGCTGTTCGCAGGGGCCCTGGCCGATCTGAACCTGCGGCCCGCCACCGGGGATATCGGCATCCTGACCGCCGCGGTGCGGGGCCTGTCGACGACCGACCGTCGCAAGGCCGCACTTCTGCGCCACATCTGGCGTCCGCAACGGTTCCGCCTGCTGCTCGACCGTTTCGCCGGGCGCGCGCCGGTGCCCGCGGCCCGCGCGCAGCTTCTGGAACGACTGGCAGCCGATGCACCCGAGGCGCTGGTGGCGGCGGCGGGGCCGCTGGTGGGCCTGCGCTCGCCCGAAGATATTGCCGCCCGCGCGGCGGCGCTTCTGGAGGATGCGGCGACGCCGCCCCTGAAGGCGCCGGAGGCGGCGCTGCTTTATGACCTCTTGTCCCTGCAGGCTCCGGCGCAGGCCGCGCTGGCGCATCTGCGGGGCATCGCGCCCATGCTGCCCGCCATCGAACCGGCGATCGAAACCTTCGCCGCCCGCCTCTCCGCGCTGGCCGCGCGCGGGGTGGATGTGGCAAGCCTGCCGTTCGAGGCCAGCCATGGCCGCACCACGCTGGAATATTACGATGGCTTCGTCTTCTCGCTGCACGGGCCTGCGGACCTGCCCGCAGTGGCCAGCGGCGGGCGCTATGATGCGATGACCAGCGTGCTGGGACAGGGGCGGTCCATTCCGGCTGT
The DNA here is from genome assembly GCF_049445895.1 of Neotabrizicola sp. VNH66. Classification (NCBI taxonomy): domain Bacteria; kingdom Pseudomonadati; phylum Pseudomonadota; class Alphaproteobacteria; order Rhodobacterales; family Paracoccaceae; genus Neotabrizicola; species Neotabrizicola sp. VNH66. The sequence goes on along the minus strand of NZ_JBMSDW010000006.1, from coordinate 238,527 downwards.
GGGCGCCATCGTCCGGCCGGAACTCGTCGCCCGGCTGAGGAAAGCGTGATGCTGAAGATCGGCGTGCCGTCCAAGGGGCGGCTGATGGAAAAGACCTTCGACTGGTTCGGCGCCCGCGGCGTGACCATGGCCCGCACCGGCAACGAGCGTGAATATTCGGGCGCGGTCGACGGGGTTGCGGGCGTGGAGCTGGTGCTGCTGTCCGCCGGGGAAATCCCGCGCGAACTGGCCGCCGGGCGCATCCATCTTGGCGTGACCGGGTCTGACCTCGTGCGCGACAAGCTGGCCGACTGGGACCGGCAGGTTGCGGAATGGGCGCTTCTGGGCTTCGGCCATGCCAATCTTATCATTGCCGTGCCCGCGGGCTGGATCGACGTAGATACGCTGGATGATCTGGACGCGGCCGCGGCGGCGTTCCGGGCGACCCATGGGCACCGCCTGCGGATCGCCACCAAATATCACCGGCTGGTGCGGGATTTCCTGACCGAAAAGGGTGTGGCCGATTATGCGCTGGTGGACAGTCAGGGCGCGACCGAAGGCACGGTGAAGAACCTGACGGCCGAGGCGATTGCCGACATCACCTCGACCGGGGAAACCCTGCGGGCGAACCACCTGAAAATTCTGTCTGACGGGCTGATCCACCAGTCGCAGGCCACGCTGTACCTTAGCCACCGGGCCGACTGGTCCGACGCGGGCGCGGTGCTGACGGCTTTGGCCGCGCGGCTTGGGCTGGCGGCGCCGGCCCTCGCGCCGGATCAGGCGCATCCGGTTTCACGATAGGCGCAGGATGGCGGCTGTGAAGGACGGACGTCCGGCGTGAAAGCTGATGGGCTGGCGCCAGTCCTTCCATCCCCGAACATGATCCTGATGCGGTTTCCGCACTCATCCCGCCGGATGTCACAGTGGATGGCGCCCGCGCGGCATGCGAGCGGAGTTACAAGGCATATCCTCTTGTTTCACAACGGGTCTCTGAACGACCCTGCCACATCTTTCCGGCAGGACGACAACCTTGTCTAGGACGCGACAACACGCCCGACAAACGCAAAAGGGCGGCCCGAAGGCCGCCCCCGCAGTCCCGCAAAGGGGATGGATCAGAAGTCCATGCCGCCCATGCCGCCGCCCGGCATCGCCGGAGCAGCAGCCTTGTCGGCCGGCTTGTCGGCGATCATCGCCTCAGTCGTGATCAGCAGCGAAGCCACCGAAGCCGCGTTTTCCAGCGCGGTACGGGCAACCTTGGCCGGGTCGATCACGCCGAAGGCGAACATGTCGCCGTATTCTTCGGTCTGGGCGTTGAAGCCGAAGGTGTTCGAAGCCGATTCGCGGATCTTGCCGGCAACCACGGCGCCATCGACGCCCGAGTTTTCCGAGATCTGGCGCAGCGGAGCTTCCAGCGCGCGGCGGATGATGGCGATGCCGACATCCTGATCCGAATTCGCGCCCTTCAGGCCTTCCAGAACCTTGGTCGCCTGAACCAGCGCCACGCCGCCGCCGACGATCACGCCTTCCTGCACGGCCGCACGGGTCGCGTTCAGGGCGTCGTCCACGCGGTCCTTGCGTTCTTTCACTTCGACTTCGGTCGCACCGCCGACGCGGATCACCGCAACGCCGCCGGCCAGCTTGGCCACGCGCTCTTGCAGCTTTTCACGGTCGTAGTCCGAGGTGGTTTCCTCGATCTGGGCGCGGATCTGACCCACGCGGGCTTCGATCTCGGCCTTGTCACCGGCGCCATCAACGATGGTGGTGTTGTCCTTGTTGATCGAGACCTTCTTGGCACGGCCGAGCATGTCGATGCCGACATTTTCCAGCTTCATGCCCAGATCGTCCGAGATCACCTGGCCGCCGGTCAGGATCGCGATGTCTTGCAGCATGGCCTTGCGACGGTCGCCGAAGCCCGGAGCCTTGACGGCAGCGATCTTCAGGCCGCCGCGCAGCTTGTTGACGACCAGCGTGGCCAGAGCCTCGCCTTCGACGTCTTCGGCCACGATGACCAGCGGGCGCTGCGACTGGATCACGGCTTCCAGCAGCGGAACCATCGGCTGCAGCGACGAGAGCTTCTTCTCGTGCAGCAGGATGTAGGCGTCTTCCAGGTCCGCAATCATCTTGTCGGCATTGGTGACGAAGTAGGGCGACAGGTAGCCGCGGTCGAACTGCATGCCTTCGACGACTTCAACCGAAGTCTCCAGGCCCTTGTTCTCTTCGACGGTGATCACGCCCTCGTTGCCGACCTTCTGCATCGCATCCGCGATGAAGCGGCCGATCGAAGCTTCGCCGTTGGCCGAGATGGTGCCGACTTGGGCCACTTCGTCCGAGTCCTTGACCGGGCGCGAGGCATCCTTGATCGCCTGAACGACCTTGGAGGTGGCCAGGTCGATGCCGCGCTTCAGATCCATCGGGTTCAGGCCGGCCGCGACCGAGCGCAGGCCTTCCTTGATGATGGCTTGTGCCAGCACGGTGGCGGTGGTGGTGCCGTCGCCGGCTTCGTCATTGGTGCGCTGCGCGACTTCCTTGACGAGCTGGGCGCCCATGTTCTCGAACTTGTCCGAGAGTTCGATTTCCTTGGCGACCGACACGCCGTCCTTGGTGATGCGCGGGGCACCAAACGACTTTTCGATCACGACATTGCGGCCCTTCGGGCCCAGCGTCACCTTGACCGCATCGGCCAGGGTGTTGACACCGCGCAGCATGCGGTCGCGGGCATCGGTGGTGAATTTGACGTCCTTGGCAGCCATTGCTGTTTCTCCTTGGAATGGTTTCAGGTCAGGTCAGCGATCTCAGGCCAGGACGCCGAGAATGTCGCTTTCCTTCATGATCAGCAGCTCTTCGCCGTTGACGGTGACTTCGGTGCCCGACCACTTGCCGAACAGGACGCGGTCGCCCGCCTTCACCGACGGCGCGATCAGCTCGCCCGAATCCTTGCGGGCGCCTTCGCCCACGGCCACGACTTCGCCTTCAGCGGGCTTTTCCTTGGCGGTATCGGGGATGATCAGGCCGCCCTTGGTCTTTTCTTCGGACTGGACACGCTTGACCAGCACGCGGTCATGCAGCGGTTTGAAAGCCATCTGGTAACTCTCCCTTGGGTTCCAGGTTCGATGGGATCAGCACTCGCACATGACGAGTGCTAACGGCGAGAGAGGTAGGCAAAGCCGGTTCACCTGTCAACACCCGTGCATCGGCAAAAGTGAGAGTTCAAAATCCGCGAACAGGGCTTGGGTTCAGGCGCGGGGAGTGCCACCTTGGATGCGTAGCACCCCAACCGGAGGCCCGATGCGCCGCATCCTTTCCGCCGCCCTTGCCGCCCTTTGCACCCTCGGGCCGATCACCTCTGCTCCGGCCGCGGCAGAATCCGCGCCGTTGAAGGAATGCGGCGGCGTGAACCTGTTCGACGCGCTGCCGCCGGACGAACAGGCTGCCCTGAGCGCCCGCGCCGAGTCCGCCCCCTTCGCCACCGGCAATTTCTGGCAGGCCGAACGGGACGGGCAGGAGATGACCATCATCGGCACCTATCATCTGGCCGATTCCCGCCATGACGCCGTCGTCACCGCGGCCGAGCCGCTGATCCGGGATGCCGCGGCGCTGCTGGTCGAGGCCGGTCCGGACGAGGAAAAGGCGCTGAAGACGGCCATGACGGAGGACCCGTCGCTGATCTTCATCACCGAAGGGCCAAGCCTGCTGGAACGGCTGCCGGCCGAAACCTGGGAGCGGCTGTCCGCGGCGATGGAGACGCGCGGCATTCCCCCCTTCATGGCGGCCAAGTTCCAGCCGTGGTATGCGATGAGCGTGCTGTCCCTGTCCCCCTGCGAAATGCCTTCGGCGGGCACACCGCGCGGGCTGGATTCCGCGCTGATCGGCACCGCCACAGAGGCGGGCATCCCGATCAGGGCGCTGGAACCCTATGACACGGTATTCTCGATCTTCGGGGCCATGACCCCGGATCAGGAAACCGACATGATCGAATCGACCCTGTTGATGGAGGGCCGGAGCGGCGACTTCACCGTCACGCTGGCGGATCTGTATTTCCGCGGTGAATCGCGGGTGATCTGGGAACTGACGCGCGAGGTCTCGTATGACCTGCCCGGCGCCACGCCCGAGCAGGTGGATGCCGAAATGGCCATGATGGAAGACGCGATGATGAACCGCCGCAACCGCGCCTGGATTCCGGTGATCGACGCGGCCGCGGCAGAAGGGACCGGCCCGCTGGTCGTGGCCTTCGGTGCGCTGCACCTGTCGGGGGAAGAAGGGGTGCTGAATCTTCTGGCGCAGGAGGGCTGGACCCTGACACCGCTGGAGTTCTGACCCGGGAAAGGGGGTGGCGCGGGCAGCGCCACCCCCGTCTTTTGCGATCCGGTCTTTTGCGGACCAGCGTCTCCGGTCAGCCGCCGCGGCCCTTTCCGGGCAGGCGCAGCGGGCGGATGGCCGCGACCTGCGCACGGGGACCGGCGGGCTGGCTCTTGCCTTTGGCGTTGAGGGCGGCGGGGTCGAAGCCGCGCGCCGGTTTCGGGGGAGCCGCCACAGAACCGGCCGGATCGGTCGGCAGCAGGTTACGGCCCGCCATGGCGGGGGGATGGGATTTCTTCGGCATCGGATGGCCTTTGTGAATGGAACAGGGATCAGCCCTCGCATGGAGGGCGCGACGCACGGGCGCTCAGCCGTGCCGGATCCGGGTCATAACCATTGTCAGGGCACTCCTCTTCAGGGGTTGCGGCGCGCAGGGACTGCGCGGGCGGCGGCCCGTTCCGGGGCTCAGGCGTGATGATCCATGGCCAGTGCACTCCTCTGAAGTGCGCAGTGTTTAGCATATCTGCCCGCCCGCGTCAAAACCGCGCCCAGCCCTCCCTGGTGCCCCTCCCCCGTGACAAACCATGCTGCACCGCCTATAAACCGCGCCGAATTCCCATAGACCGCAGGTTTCCCATGACGACGCTCGTCTTCGGCCACAAATCGCCCGATACCGATTCCACCGGCTCTCCCATCGCCTGGGCCTGGTATCTGTCCGAGGTGAAGGGCATCCCTGCCCGCGCCGTCCTTCTGGGTGAGCCGAACACCGAGGCCGCCTTCGTCCTGCGCCATTGGGGCATCGAGAAGCCCGAGATCATTGCAGACGTGGCCCCCGGACAGGATGTAGTGGTGGTGGACACCAACAACCCCGCCGAACTGCCCCCCGGCATTGCCGAGGCGAACCTGACCCAGATCATCGACCACCATATGCTGGTGGGCGGGCTGAAGACCAAATCGCCGATCGAGATCACCATCCGGCCGCTGGCCTGCACCGCCACGCTGATGCATGACCTGATGGGCGCCGATGTGGCCCGCGCGCCGAAGGCGGTGAAGGGCGCGATGCTGTCCTGCATCCTGTCCGATACGCTGGAATTCCGCAGCCCGACCACCACCGCCCATGACCGCGCCGTGGCCGAGGCGCTGGCTGCCGATCTGGGCGTGTCGATCCCGGATTATGCCGCGCAGATGTTCGAGGCGAAGTCGGATGTCTCCGCCTTTTCGGACGCCGCACTCCTGCGGATGGACAGCAAGGAATATTCCATAGGTGGCAAGGAGTTGCGGATTTCCGTGCTGGAGACCACCGCACCCAAGCTCCTGCTGGACCGCAAGGACAGCCTGATGGAATCGATGCCTGCCGTGGCGGCAGAGGACGGCGCCGATCAGGTGCTGCTCTTCGTGATCGACATCCTGCGCGAAGAGGCTACGCTTCTGGTGCCGAACGATCTGGTGAAACAGGTGGCCGAGGCCAGCTTCGGCTGCACCGTGTTGGGCGACACCGTCGTTCTGCCCGGAATCATGAGCCGCAAGAAGCAGATCATCCCTATGCTGAAGATCTGATCCTGCTGCGGCAGCCGCGCCGGGGGCTTTGCGCCCCCGGACCCCCGCAGGATATTTCCGCCAGTATGAAATGCCGTCTTTGAGAAAGGATCACCGATGACCCGTCTCATCGCGTCGCTGGCCGAAGTGTCAGGCCAATATGATGCCGTGTTCTGCGATCTTTGGGGCTGCCTGCACAACGGCAAGGTGGCCTTCCCGGCCGCGGTGGCCGCGCTGCATGCGGCGCGGGCGCAGGGGGTGACGGTCGTTCTGCTGACCAATGCGCCGCGGCCGAAATCCAGCGTGGCGGCGCAGCTGGACCGGCTGGGCGTGCCGCGCAACGCCTGGGACGAGATCGTCACCTCGGGCGATGCGGCACAATTCGCGCTGGTGACCGGGGCCGTGGGGCGCCGGATCCATCACATCGGTGCGCCCAAGGATGAGCCCTTCTTCACCGATTTCGCCGCGGATATTGCCGCCGTGGCCGCGGGCCAGCCACCTGTGCAGCGGGTGACGCTGGACGAGGCCGAGGGGATCGTCTGCACCGGGCTGCGCGACGATCTGACCGAGACGCCGGCCGACTATCGCGCGACGCTCATGATGGCGAAACAGCTGGGCCTGCCGATGCTTTGTGCGAACCCCGATATCGTGGTCGATTTCGGCGACCGGCGGCTGTGGTGCGCGGGCGCTCTGGCGCGGGATTATGAGGGTATGGGGGGCCGCGCGCTGTATTTCGGCAAGCCGCATCCGCCGATCTATGACCTTGCCCGCCGCCGCCTGTCCGCGCGGACCAAGGCGGAGGCGCCGGCGATCCTGTGCATCGGCGACGGCGTCGGTACCGATGTGCAGGGCGGGTTGGCGGAGGGGCTGGATGTGATGTTCGTTACCGGCGGCATCGAATCTGCGGCCTTTGGCCCGGATGCGCAGCGCCCCGACCCCGCGCGGCTGGAGACGTGGCTGGCGGAAAGGGCGCTGTCGCCGGTCTGGGCCATCCCCCATCTGGCGTGATTTCTGCGATGCGGCGGAAATATTGTTTCACAAATGAGACACCTAATGAACGTTTCGTGCGCAACAGAATTGCGCCGCAATGCAGCATCTGCTAGAACCCCGGACATAGCCGGGGGGAGCCCATGATGCTGGACACGACACACAACCTGCCGCGCGGAACGATCTGCATCGAGGATCTGGAAATCGGCATGGTGCGGACGCTGACCAAGACCGTCACCGACCGCGATATCGAACTGTTTGCCGAGGTTTCGACCGACCGCAATCCGGTGCATCTGGACGAAGCTTACGCACAGGACACCATGTTTCAGGGCCGGATCGCCCATGGCATGCTGACAGCGGGGCTGATTTCAGCGGTGATCGGGGAACAGCTGCCGGGCCATGGTACGGTCTATCTGGGGCAGAGCCTGAAGTTTCTGGCCCCCGTCCGCCCGGGCGATCAGGTGACGGCAAAGGTCGCCGTGCTGTCGATCGACCATGCAAAGCGCCGCGTGACCCTTGAAACCACCGCCTCGGTGGGTCAAACAACGGTCCTGAAGGGCGAGGCGCTGGTTCTGGCGCCAAGCCGCAAGTTCGACTGACGGGGCGGGCGCCGCCCCCACGGGGTGCGATGCAGATTCATCAGGACTGGCAATGGCTGGACCCCGCGGCCCGCGGCGCCTCGGTCGCCATCGGCAATTTCGACGGCCTTCACCGCGGGCACCAGTCAGTGATCGACCTGGCCCGCGGCAAGGGCCCGCTTGGCGTGGTGACGTTCGAGCCGCATCCGCGCGAATTCTTTGCTCCTGACAGCCCCGCGTTCCGGCTGATGAATGCCGAAGCCAAGGCCAACCGGCTGGCCAAGCTGGGGGTGGCGCATCTGTTCCAGCTGCCCTTTGGCGCGCCGCTGGCCGCGCTGACGCCCGAAGGCTTTGCCCGCGATGTGCTGGCCGAGGGGCTGGGCGTGCGGCACGTGGTGATCGGGCAGGATTTCTGCTTTGGCAAGGCGCGCGCCGGCACCGCGGCGGACCTGCGCGAACTGGGCCTGCGGTTCGGCTTTGACACCACCATCGCGCCGCTTCTGGCGGTGGAGGGGGTGGAGATCTCCTCGACGGCGATCCGCACCGCTTTGGCCGAGGGGCGCCCCCGCGATGCCGCCGCCATGCTGGGCCACTGGCACCGGATCGAGGGCGAGGTGATCCATGGCGAAAAGCGCGGCCGCGAACTGGGTTATCCCACGGCAAACATGAGCCTGAGCGGCCTGCATCTGCCGAAATTCGGGGTCTATGCGGTGAAGGTGGACGTGCTGTCCGGCCCGCAGGCCGGCAGCTATTCCGGCGCGGCCAGCCTTGGCGTGCGGCCGATGTTCGATGGCGAAGTGCCGAACCTTGAGACCTTCCTGATGGATTTCAAGGGCGACCTCTATGGCCATCACCTCTCGGTCGCGCTGGTGGAGTACCTGCGGCCTGAGATGAAATTCGACGGGCTGCCCGCGCTGATCACCCAGATGGATGCCGATTGCGCCAGGGCGCGGGCGATCGTGGCGGCGCTTTAGCCGCCCCGGCCGGCGCGCCGGGGGTTTCACCCCCGGACCCCCAGAGTATTTGGATCAAGAGGAAATGGGCAGCCGCGCGGCTGGTCGCTGTCCCGCCCTTCCCTTTTTACGGCGGACAGGGCAGGTTGCGGCCATGTCCGACCTGCGCCCCCGGTTCTGGGAAACCATCCCGCTGAAGAAGATGACGCCTGCCGAATGGGAGGCGCTCTGTGACGGCTGCGGCAAATGCTGCCTGAACAAGCTGGAGTTCGAGGATACCGGCGAAGTGGCCTTCACCAATATCGCCTGCCGGCTGTTCGACAATGACACCTGCCGGTGCGGCGATTATGCGAACCGCAAGCGGCACGTACCGGAATGCGTGGTGCTGACGCCGAAGACGCTGGCGAAATCGGCCTATTGGATGCCCGCGACCTGTGCCTACAAGCTGCTGTATCAGGGGCGCCCCCTGCCCGACTGGCATCCGCTGCTGACCGGCGATCCGGACAGCCCCCACAAGGCGGGCCAATCCGTCATCGGCCGCACCGTATCGGAACTGACGGTGCCCGAGGAGGACTGGGAAGACCATATCATCGAGGAGATGCCCTGATGTTCTTTGCCTCGGACAACACATCGGGCGCCGCGCCTGAGGTCATGGCCGCGCTGACCGCCGCGAACGAGGGCGCCGCGCGCAGCTATGGGACGGATGCGCTGATGGATCTGGTGACAGACCGTCTGCGCCGCACGTTCGAGGCGCCGGAGGCGGCGGTCTATCTGGTGGCCACCGGCACTGCGGCCAATGCGCTGGCGCTGTCGATGCTGTGCCCGCCGTGGGGCGCGGTCTTCTGCCACCGGCTGGCCCATATCGCCGAAGATGAATGCGGCGCGCCGGAGTTCTATACCAACGGCGCGAAGCTGGTGCTGGTGGACGGCGCGCATGGCAAGATGGCGCCCGAGGATCTGCGCGCCGTGCTGGCACGGACCGGGGCGGGCGGTGTCCATGGCGTGCAGCGCGGCGCGCTGTCCCTGACCAATGTGACCGAGGCAGGCACCGTCTATACCGCGGCCGAGATCGCCGCGCTGGCGGCCGAGGCCAAGACCTTTGGCCTGCCGGTGCATCTGGACGGCGCGCGCTTTGCCAATGCGATTGTGGCGACCGGCGCGAAGCCGGCCGAGATGACCTGGAAGGCGGGCGTCGATATCCTGTCCTTCGGCGGCACCAAGAACGGCTGTCTGGGGGTCGAGGCGGTGGTGATCTTCGATCCGGCAAAAGCCTGGGAGTTCGAACTGCGGCGCAAGCGCGGCGGGCATCTGTTTTCCAAGCACCGCTTCCTGTCAGCGCAGATGGCGGCCTATCTGGACGAAGGCCTGTGGCTGCGTCTGGCCCGGCAGGCCAATGATGCCGCGGGGCGGCTGGCGGCGGGGCTGACGGCCAAAGGCGTGGTGCAAAGCCACAAGGTGCAGGCCAACATGATCTTTGCCGAATGGCCTGCAGGCACTGCGGACCGGCTGGGTGCCGCCGGGGCGCAACTTTATTCCTGGCCTCTGGACGACGGGCGCGAGGGCGCGCGTCTGGTCACCAGCTGGTCCACCCGCGACCGCGATGTGGACGCCTTCCTGGCAGCACTTTAGGCCGCGTCCAGATGGGCCTGCACGGCCCGGGCCACCAGATCGGGATGGGTGATCGGCACCATATGCCCCGCCCCCGGCACGATCAGCCGGGTGGCATGGGGCAACCGCGCGGCCAGCGCGGACTGGATCGAATCCACCACCGCCGGGCTGTCACCGCCTTCGACGAGAAGGACGGGCACAGCCACCCCCTCCAGCCCGCCGGGCCGCAGGAGCCGCGCGCTGTCATGGACCAGCGCGCCGGTCTGGGCCGCGATATGGTGGATGCGGTCGGTGATATAGCGGCGCTGCCGCTCGGGCAGGTCGGCCAAAGCCTCGCCGCTGCCCCAGAGCGCATGGAAGGCCGCGGCCCCGGCCTCGCGGTCCTGCGTGATCAGCGCGGCCACGCGGGCCTGTGCGGCCAGCTGTGGGGCGGCGGCCGGGTCGGCCATAGCCGCGGCGAACAGCGGCGGTTCGACCAGCACGAGGCTGCGCACCAGTTCCGGCCGGTCCAGCGCCAGCCGCAGCGCAATCGTCGCGCCGAAGCTGTGGCCGATGATATCCACCGGCCCGCCCGCGCCGATGCGCTGCGCCAGATCGGCAGCGATCCTTGTTGTCAGGTCGTGCAGATCGCCGGTGCCGTCCCAGTCGGCGGCGCGGCCGTGGCCGGGCTGGTCCAGCGCGGTGAGCGTCACGCCCGCCAGCCGCTCGGCCAGACCTGCAAAGGCCCCGGAATGCGCCAGCGAGCAATGCAGCGCCAGAACCGGGCGGAGGCCGCCCCGGTCCCACACCCGCCACGGTGTCAGATGTCCGGCAATCAGGTCTTCGGGCATGGCCCCCTCTTCGGCAATCGCGCCGGATTAGCGCCCCCTCTGCCGCCGATCAACCCCCTGCCCCGCGGCCCGCGCTTTCCCCGCGTCATTTGGGTCGGGAATCGCCGCCCTTGCCCTTTGCGCCCGGCCCTGCCGGTGCTATGCCGCGGCCAGCCGATTCCGCTGCCCAACCGGAGCCTCCCATGCCCGCCATCACCGAGCCGAAACTGATTTCCGGCAATGCGAACCTGCCGCTCGCGCAATCCATCGCCCGCCGGATGTCCATGCACCGGGGCATGTCGATCAGCCTTGTCGATGCGCGGGTGGAGCGGTTCAACGATCAGGAGATCTTTGTCGAGGTGTTCGAGAACGTCCGCGGCGAGGATATGTATGTCATCCAGCCCACCTCGAACCCGTCGAATGACAACCTGATGGAGCTGCTGATTATGACCGACGCGCTGCGCCGGTCCTCGGCCGCGCGGATCACCGCCGTCATCCCCTATTTCGGCTATGCCCGTCAGGACCGCCGTACCAAGGCCCGCACGCCGATCAGCGCCAAGCTGGTGGCGAACCTGATCCAGACCGCAGGCGTGGACCGCGTTCTGACGCTGGACCTGCATGCCGCGCAGATTCAGGGCTTTTTCGACATTCCGGTGGACAACCTTTATGCCAGCCCGGTCTTCGCGCTGGACATCGAACACCAGTTCCGTGGCCAGATGGACGATCTGATGATCGTCTCGCCCGATGTGGGCGGCGTGGCCCGCGCGCGTGAGATTGCCAAGCGGATCAATGCCCCCCTGTCGATCGTGGACAAGCGGCGTGAAAAGGCGGGCGAAGTGGCGGGGATGACCGTCATCGGCAGCGTCGAAGGCAAGAAATGCATCATCGTCGATGACATCTGCGACACTGCCGGGACGCTCTGCAAGGCAGCCGAAGTGCTGATGGAAGCGGGTGCGACCGAAGTGCACAGCTACATCACCCACGGCGTGCTGTCCGGCCCGGCGGTGGAGCGGATTACCAATTCGGTGATGAAATCGCTGGTCATCACCGATTCCATCGCCCCGACCGATGCAGTGAAAGCCTGCAAAAACATCCGCATCGTGCCGACCGCGCCCATGTTCGCCCAGGCCGTGCTGAACATCTGGGGCGGCATGTCCGTCTCCAGCCTGTTCGAGACCGAAACGCTGGTTCCGATCTACGAAAGCCTGTATCCGCGCAGCTGAACGGGCTTCGGGGGCGGGGGCTGAACCCGCCCTGCCCCGTCAGCAAGCGGCGGGCATCCTTCGGCACGATTGCCCTGATCCAGTCCGCAGCGCGCCAAAGGACGGGTGAGCGCGCATCCGGGGGGCCGTCAGAGACCGGGCCGTCGTCATTCTGATCCATGCGCATAGTTGCCCGGCGATCAGGAAAAGCGACTACATGGCAGAAGCACTTTCCGAAAAGCACAGGGGCTTAAGCACCGCGCTGTTCCCGATCGCTGCTATTCCACATCCCAGTCGTCTTCATCCTTCACCGGACCGATGGCGGTCCAGTCGGCGCGGACGCGGGCGACGCGGGTGTCGCCCCATGTCTTGAAGACGATGTGGAAACCCTTCTTCGTCACATGCTCGGCCGTGATATCCGCGCGCGAGTTGGTGGCACTGTCCATGTCCCACATCGACATGCCGACGATCACCGCGGGCGGTTCGGCGAAGGGCTCTTTGAAGGTCACGATGAACCGGCTTTCGCGGTTGCCGTTGCCAGTCCACATTTGGCCGCCATTGGCGAAATCGGAAAACAGGACCCGGGATCCCTGAACAACCCCGACCGTGGATCTGAAACGCCGCATTGAATTCTGCCCTTGTCTTCCGGGCAGATTAGGTCGCCCGCCGCGCGGTGAAAACCACCAAAATGCAGAAGGCCCCGCCGCTTGGGCGGGGCCTTTGCGTATCAGTCCCAATCCGGGATCAGCGGCCGGTCAGCACCGCATCGCGCAGGGCGATGACATCGGCCACATTCTTCTCGGCCAAGTCTTTGTCGCCCGGCAGGGCGGCAGCGGCCAGCGATTTCGCCTCGGCCAGGATGTCATCCAGAATGGTGCCGGTGGCTTCCTCGACCGGGATCGCGCGCTCGGCCAGGACGGTGACGCCCGTGGCCGTGACTTCCGCGAAACCGCCCGTCACCACATAGGATTTGACGCCCGCCGTGGTGGCCGCGCGCAGAAGGCCCGCGCGCAGGGTGGTGATGGTGGGAACATGCCCCGCCATCGCCGTCATGTCGCCCGCCACGGCCGGGATCTGCACTTCGGTCGCGGGGACCGAGGCAAGACGCCGCTCGGGGCTGACGAGGTCGAATTGCAGTTCCCCTGCCATGGTTGCCCCCTTATGCCGCAGCCGCGGCGAGCTTGGCAGCCTTGGCTTTCACTTCTTCGATGTCGCCGACCATGTAGAAGGCCGCTTCGGGCAGGTGGTCGTATTCACCGGCCACAACCGCCCGGAACGAGGCGATGGTCTTTTCCAGCGGAACCTGCACACCGTCCGAGCCGGTGAAGACCTTCGCCACGTCGAAAGGCTGCGACAGGAAGCGCTGGATCTTGCGGGCGCGCGACACGGTCAGCTTGTCGTCTTCCGACAGTTCGTCCATGCCGAGGATGGCGATGATGTCCTGCAGCGACTTGTAGCGTTGCAGGATGCCCTGCACGTCACGGGCCACCTGATAGTGCTCGGCGCCCAGAATGGCCGGGTCCATCAGACGCGAGGTCGAGTCGAGCGGGTCCACGGCCGGGTAGATGCCCAGTTCCGAGATGGCGCGCGACAGAACCGTGGTGGCGTCAAGGTGCGCGAACGAGGTCGCAGGCGCCGGGTCGGTCAGGTCGTCGGCCGGAACATAGATCGCCTGCACCGAGGTGATCGAGCCGTTCTTGGTCGAGGTGATGCGCTCTTGCAGGGCACCCATGTCGGTGGCCAGCGTCGGCTGATAACCCACGGCGGAGGGGATACGGCCCAGCAGAGCCGACACTTCGGAACCGGCCTGCGTGAAGCGGAAGATGTTGTCCACGAAGAACAGAACGTCGGTGCCGGACTGGTCGCGGAACTGCTCGGCCAGGGTCAGGCCGGTCAGGGCGACGCGGGCACGGGCGCCCGGCGGTTCGTTCATCTGGCCATAGACCAGCGCCACCTTCGATTCCGACAGGTTCTCTTCCTTGATAACCCCGGATTCGATCATTTCGTGATAGAGATCGTTGCCTTCACGGGTCCGCTCACCCACGCCGGCGAACACGGAATAGCCCGAGTGCACCTTGGCGATGTTGTTGATGAGCTCCATGATCAGAACGGTCTTGCCCACGCCGGCGCCGCCGAACAGGCCGATCTTGCCGCCCTTGGCATAGGGCGCCAGCAGGTCGATGACCTTGATGCCGGTCACGAGGATCTGGCTTTCGGTCGATTGCTGGACGAATTCCGGGGCGGGCTGGTGGATCGCACGGGTTTCCGAAGCGACGACCGGGCCCTTTTCGTCCACCGGCTCGCCGATGACGTTCAGGATGCGGCCGAGGGTCGCGTCACCCACCGGAACCGAGATCGGCGCGCCAAGGTCCTTGACCGCGGCGCCGCGAACCAGACCTTCGGTCGCATCCATGGCGATGCAGCGGACGGTGTTCTCGCCCAGGTGCTGCGCCACTTCAAGGACCAGACGCTTGCCGTTGTTGTCGGTTTCCAGCGCGTTCAGGATCGCAGGAAGGGCACCTTCGAACTGCACGTCCACGACGGCGCCGATAACCTGGGTGACCTTGCCGGCGGCAGCAGCGGCTTTCGGGGCTTTTGCCATAGTCTAATACTCCGGGTTCGTCAGAGCGCCTCGGCGCCCGAGATGATTTCGATGAGTTCCTTGGTGATCGCGGCCTGACGGCTCCGGTTGTACTGGATCGTCAGCTTGTTGATCATGTCGCCCGCGTTGCGCGTCGCGTTGTCCATGGCGGACATCCGCGCGCCCTGTTCCGAGGCGCCGTTTTCAAGGAGAGCGGTAAAGATCTGCGTGGCCACGGACCGCGGCAGAAGATCGGCGAGGATCGCCTCTTCCGAGGGTTCGTAGTCATACTGGGCCGAGGCTTCGCCGACCGCTTCGAACTGGGCAGGAATGATCTGCCGCGCGGTCGGGATCTGGCTGATCACCGACTGGAAGCGGTTGTAGAAGATCGTCACCACGTCCACTTCGCCATTGTCGAAGGCGGCGGTCACCTGACGCGCGACATCCTGCGCATTGGTGTAGCCGATCTTCTTCACTTCGGCCAGATCGACATGGCCCACGAAGGTGTGGCCCCAGTCACGGCGCAGCTGTTCACGCCCCTTCTTGCCCACGGTGAGGATCTTCACCGTCTTGCCGGCGGCCACCAGTTCGGCGGCGCGGGCGCGGGCCAGCTTCACGATCGAGGTGTTGAAGCCGCCGCAGAGGCCGCGTTCCGAGGTCATGACGACCAGGAGATGCACCTGATCCTTGCCGTTCCCGGCCAGAAGGCGCGGCGCGCCCTCGCCCGTGCCGACGCCGGATGCCAGCGACGACATGACGGCATTCAGCCGGTCGGCGAAGGGGCGGGCAGCCTCCGCCGCATCCTGCGCCCGGCGCAGTTTTGCGGCGGCGACCATCTGCATCGCCTTGGTGATCTTCCGCGTGTTCTTCACGCTTCCGATGCGGTTTTTTAGGTCCTTAAGGCTGGGCATGTCCCTGTCCTTTCAGGATCAAGCGAAGTCTTTGGCGAATTCGGCGATGGCTTCCTTCAGCTTCGCTTCATCGGCGCCCTTGATCTTCGGGTCGGCGGTGGTCAGCCAGTCCAGAATGTCCTTGCGCTTGGTGCGCAGGAAGCTCAGCAGGCCCGCTTCGAACCGGCCCACATCCTTGACGGCGATCTTGTCGAGGAAGCCCGCGGTGCCCGCATAGATCACGCAGACGATTTCCGCGTTGGTCAGGGGCGAGTATTGCGGCTGCTTCATCAGCTCGGTCAGGCGGGCGCCGCGGTTCAGCAGCGCCTGGGTCGAGGCGTCGAGGTCCGAACCGAACTGCGCGAAGGCCGCCATTTCGCGGTATTGCGCCAGCGACAGCTTCACCGGGCCGGCGACGGTCTTCATCGAGTTGGTCTGAGCCGAGGAGCCCACGCGGGACACCGACAGACCGGTGTTCACGGCCGGGCGGATGCCCTGATAGAACAGTTCGGTTTCAAGGAAGATCTGGCCGTCGGTGATCGAGATCACGTTGGTCGGGATGAAGGCCGAGATGTCGCCGCCTTGCGTTTCGATGATCGGCAGCGCGGTCAGCGAGCCGGCGCCGTAATCCTCGTTCAGCTTGGCCGAACGCTCCAGCAGGCGGGAGTGCAGGTAGAACACGTCGCCCGGATAGGCTTCGCGGCCCGGCGGGCGGCGCAGCAGGAGCGACATCTGACGGTAGGACACGGCCTGCTTCGAAAGATCATCATAGATGATCAGGGCGTGGCGGCCATTGTCGCGGAAGAATTCCGCAATCGCGGTGCCCGAGAAGGGCGCCAGGAACTGCAGCGGCGCCGGGTCCGAGGCGGTAGCGGCCACGACGATCGTGTAGGCCAGCGCGCCGGTCTCTTCCAGCTTCTTCACCAGCTGGGCGACGGTCGAGCGCTTCTGGCCGACGGCGACGTAGATGCAGTAAAGCTTCTTCGACTCGTCCGAACCGGCAGCCTCGTTGTAGGACTTCTGGTTCAGAATGGCGTCCAGAGCGACGGCTGTCTTGCCGGTCTGACGGTCGCCGATGATCAGTTCGCGCTGGCCGCGGCCAACGGGGATCATGGCGTCGATGGCCTTCAGGCCGGTCGCCATCGGCTCGTGCACCGATTTGCGCGGGATGATGCCCGGAGCCTTCACGTCGGCCACGCGGCGCTCGGCCGCGACGATCGGGCCTTTGCCGTCGATCGGGTTGCCCAGACCGTCCACGACGCGGCCCAGAAGGCCTTCGCCCACCGGCACGTCCACGATGGCCTTGGTGCGCTTGACGGTATCGCCTTCCTTGATGTCCTTGTCGGAGCCGAAGATCACGACGCCGACGTTGTCGACTTCAAGGTTCAGCGCCATCCCGCGGATGCCGCCGGGGAATTCCACCATTTCACCGGCCTGGATGTTGTCCAGACCGTAGACGCGGGCGATGCCGTCGCCGACCGACAGGACGCGGCCGATTTCGGCCACTTCGGCGTCCTTGCCGAAATTCTTGATCTGCTCCTTAAGGATCGCAGAAATCTCAGCGGCCTGAATTCCCATCACCCAACCTCTTTCATGGCATTCTGCAGGGAAGCGAGCTTCGACTTGACCGACGTGTCGATCATGGTCGAGCCCAGCTTGACGATAAGTCCGCCGATGAGGCTTTCATCGACGGTGGTGTTCAGCTTGACGGTCTTGCCGACCTTGGCCTTCAGCGTCTCGGCCAGCTTCTTCGACTGGGCGGCCGACAGCGCGGTGGCGGCGGTCACCTCGGCGGTGACTTCGCCCTTTGCCGCGGCGATCAGGGCGGCCAGTTCGCGCAAGAGTTGCGGCAGCACGAACAGGCGGCGCTTTTCGGCCATCAGCGACAGCGTGTTGATGGTCAGCGCGCCCAGACCCATCTGGGTGGCCACGGCGGTGATCGCGGCACCCTGTTCGGCGCGGCTGATCAGCGGCGAAGAGATGACGAGGCCCAGTTCGGGCGAGGCGGCCAGCGCCTCGGTCAGGGCGGTTGCATCGGCTTCAAGCGCGGGCAGCGTGCCCGCCTCCTGTGCCAGATCGAAAAGTGCGGTCGCGTATCGCGCGGCGATGCCCTGAGAGATCGAAGCTGGTTCGGCCACGGTCTTCCTTCCCCTGATTTGGGCCTTACCTCTCCTGACCGCGGACCTTGCCCTGCAAGGCCGTGGGCCGGAAGCGCCCTCTTATTCCGAATATTCGCGGCGTCCTTAGCAGAGGTGCGCCCCCCCGGCAACCAGTATGCTCACGCTTTCATGAGCGGCGGGTTCCGCTTTTGCCGGCTGTTAGCGCTGCGCCCCGCGGCCCGCGTCATAATGAAGCGGAGGCGGGGGACGGGAATACCGGCCTGACCGCAGAATCGGCCCCCCGCGACACCGCTTTTTCCGGCCGCAGAGGATGCAGGATACGACGCGACGGAGCGCCCGCCTCCCTGCCCTTCCGGCCCTGCCATGCCCCGGTTCGACCGGGCTGCGGCGGATGGGACAGGGGCCTTTGTCGCGCAGGGAAATGTCCCCATCGGGCGGATCACCATTCAGGACAGCATCCATGATTTCGCCACCACCGCTTCGCGTGGGATCTGGCGGCGGATGCCGCCAAGGGCAAAGACGGCCGGAGACATAGCGCGCGCGCCCGGCGGGCATATCGCCCATGCGGATTTCGAAGCGTCAGGTGCGGCGGAGGGCGAGAAGACCCGGGGGGCGAATGCCGCGCGCCGCAGAGGCGGCGGTTCAGCGCAGGCGATTGAGCGCGGGCTCCGGCGCCCGCGCGCCTTCGAGCACCCGCAGCGGCCGTTTCACCACAGCCTTCAGCCCGCCCCGCGTGGGCGCGTAGACCTGCTTTGTCGCCTCGACCATCAGCACACCGCCCGACAGCCACGGCAGGCGTCGCCCCAGCTGTTCCCAGAACCCCGCCGTGCGCAGCCAGAACGGTGTGTGGCTGGGCGGGGCGTGCAGCACGGTCAGGCTGCGTTCAGGGGTGAAGCCATGGCGACGCAGCTGCGCCTCCAGCTGCGCGCCGGAATAGGGCCTTCCATAGCCAAAGGGCGTCACATCCCGCCGCGCCCAGAGGCCCGCGCGGTTCGGTACCACGAAAACCGCCCGCCCCCCCGGACCCAGCACGCGATGCGCCTCGTCCAGCACGGCGCTCGGCTGTTCGCTGGTCTCCAGCCCGTGCATCAGCACCAGCCGGTCGACAAAGCCGGTGGAGAGCGGCCAGGCCGTGTCCTCACACAGCACGCTGACATTCTCCATCCCCGCGGGCCAGGGCATCACCCCCTGCGGGCCGGGCATCAGCCCGATCACCCGCCGCACCTCGGCCAGATAGGGGCGCAGCAGCGGCACAGCGAACCCGAAGCCCGCCACGGTATGGCCGGGCGCAGGCGGGCAGAGCCGGACCAGCTGATCGCGGATGGCCCGCTGCGCCACCCGGCCAAGCGCGGTGCGGTAGTAGAAATCGCGCAGGTCCTGCACATCAAGGTGCATTGCGGGCGGGGCTCCTTCGGGCCAAGGTCGGGGTTCATTCTATCCGCCGACCCGGGAAAAGCCATGCCTCTTGACCTTGTGACCGTCCCCTGCCTGCGCGACAACTTCGCCTATCTGCTGCATGATCCCGCCTCCGGGCAGGTCGCGCTGGTCGACGCCCCCGAAGCGGCGCCGGTGCTGGCAGCGCTGGCAGAGCGGGACTGGCCGCTGCACCAGATCCTGATCACCCATCACCATGACGACCATATTCAGGCCGTGGCCGAAATCCGCGCCGCCACCGGCGCGCGGGTGCTGGGCGCCGCCGCCGATGCGCACCGGCTGCCTGCGCTGGATGTCGCGCTGGCGCCCGGCGACAATGTGGCCATCGGGGACGAGACCGGCACCGTGCTGGCGGTGGACGGCCATACGGTCGGCCATATCGCCTTTCATTTCCCGTCCTCGGCGCTGGTCTTCACGGCGGACAGCCTGATGGCCGCGGGCTGCGGCCGCCTGTTCGAGGGCACGCCCGCGCAGATGTGGGACAGCCTGTCGCGCTTGGCCACCCTGCCCGATGAAACGCTGGTCTGCTCCGGCCATGACTATCTGGACGGCAACCTGCGCTTTGCCCTGCATCTTGAACCGCAGAATTCCGCCATTACATCGCGTATCGCAGAGGTGGAAGCGATGCGCCGCGAAGGCCGCCTTCCGATGCCCTGGACCCTTGCCGAAGAGAAGGCCACCAACCCTTTCCTGCGCGCCCACCTGCCGCAGCTGAAAGAGGCCGTGGGTCTGCCCGGCGCCCCGGATGTTGCGGCTTTCGCGGAAATCCGGGCCCGCAAGGACAAGTTCTAGGCCGTGCGATGAGATTTGAGGCAACGCATGGTCACAATTTCGGCGGTCTGGAAGATAGCCCTTGAAGTGCGGTGAATAAAACCGAACTTTAACTTTATGAGGCCACGGTCGGAACCGGGCGTCCCCGCCCGCACCGGCCCCGAGGAACAGGAGCAGGCAAAAGTGCCGTCATTCTCGTCCACGCTCGATCAGGCGATCCACGGTGCGCTGGCTTTGGCCAATGCCCGCCGGCACGAACTTGCCACGCTGGAACATCTCCTGCTGGCCCTGATCGACGAACCCGATGCCGCACGGGTCATGCGCGCCTGCTCGGTCGATCTGGAAGAGCTGCGCCGGACCCTGACCGATTTCATCGACGATGACCTGTCCACGCTGGTCACCAATGTCGAGGGGAGCGAGGCGGTCCCCACCGCCGCGTTCCAGCGCGTGATCCAGCGCGCGGCGATCCATGTGCAATCCTCCGGCCGGACCGAGGTGACGGGGGCCAATGTGCTCGTCGCCATCTTCGCCGAACGCGAATCGAATGCCGCCTATTTCCTGCAGGAGCAGGATATGACGCGCTATGATGCGGTGAATTTCATCGCCCATGGCGTGGCCAAGAACCCGGCCTATGGCGAAAGCCGCCCGGTGCAGGGGTCTGAGGAACAACAGGAAACCCCCAAGGCCGAGGCGGGAGAGGCCAAGGAATCCGCGCTGTCGAAATATTGCGTGGACCTGAACATCAAGGCCAAGAAGGGCGAGGTCGATCCACTGATCGGGCGCGAGGCCGAGGTGGAGCGGGCGATCCAGGTCCTGTGCCGCCGCCGCAAGAACAACCCGCTTCTGGTGGGCGATCCCGGCGTGGGCAAGACCGCCATCGCCGAAGGCCTGGCCTGGAAAATCGTGAAATCCGAAGTGCCGGAGGTGCTGTCGGGCGCGACGATCTACAGCCTGGACATGGGCGCCCTGCTGGCGGGCACCCGCTACCGCGGCGATTTCGAAGAGCGGCTGAAGGCCGTGGTCAAGGAGATGGAGGATCACCCCGATGCGATCCTGTTCATCGACGAGATCCACACCGTCATCGGCGCCGGGGCGACCTCGGGCGGGGCGATGGATGCCTCGAACCTGCTGAAGCCCGCGCTTCAAGGCGGCAAGCTGCGCTGTATGGGATCGACCACCTACAAGGAGTTCCGCCAGCACTTCGAAAAGGACCGCGCACTCAGCCGCCGGTTCCAGAAGATCGACGTGAACGAACCTTCGGTGCCGGATGCGATCAAGATCCTGATGGGTCTGAAGCCGCATTTCGAAGATCACCACGATCTGCGCTATACCAATGAGGCGATCAAG
Organism: Neotabrizicola sp. VNH66; assembly: GCF_049445895.1. Classification (NCBI taxonomy): domain Bacteria; kingdom Pseudomonadati; phylum Pseudomonadota; class Alphaproteobacteria; order Rhodobacterales; family Paracoccaceae; genus Neotabrizicola; species Neotabrizicola sp. VNH66. The sequence goes on along the minus strand of NZ_JBMSDW010000006.1, from coordinate 217,436 downwards.
ACCGCCGTCGAACTGGCCGCGCGCTACATCAACGACCGCAAGCTGCCCGACTCTGCCATCGACGTGATCGACGAGGCGGGCGCGGCGCAGCATCTGGTGCCGGAATCGAAGCGCCGCAAGCAGATCGGGACGAAGGAGATCGAGGCCGTGGTGGCCAAGATCGCCCGCATCCCGCCAAAGAGCGTGTCGAAAGACGATGCCGAGGTGCTGCGCGATCTGGAAAAGACGCTGAAGCGGCTGGTCTTCGGTCAGGACCGCGCAATCGAGGCGCTGTCGGCCAGCATCAAACTGGCCCGTGCCGGCCTGCGCGAACCGGAAAAGCCCATCGGCAACTACCTGTTCACCGGCCCGACCGGGGTAGGTAAGACCGAGGTGGCGAAGCAGCTGGCCAATACGCTCGGCGTGGAGCTCCTGCGTTTCGACATGTCGGAATATATGGAGAAACACGCGGTTTCCCGTCTGATCGGCGCCCCGCCCGGCTATGTGGGCTTTGATCAGGGCGGCATGCTGACCGATGGCGTGGACCAGCACCCGCATTGCGTGCTGTTGCTGGACGAGATGGAAAAGGCGCATCCGGATGTCTACAACATCCTGCTGCAGGTGATGGACCATGGCAAGCTGACCGACCACAACGGCCGGCAGGTGGATTTCCGCAACGTGATCCTGATCATGACCTCCAACGCCGGCGCGTCGGACATGCAGAAGGCTGCCATCGGCTTTGGCCGCGAAAAGCGGACCGGAGAGGATACGGCCGCGGTGGAACGCACCTTCACCCCGGAATTCCGCAACCGTCTGGATGCGGTGGTCAGCTTCTCGGCCCTGCCGAAAGAGGTGATCTTCCAGGTGGTCGAAAAGTTCGTCCTCCAGCTGGAGGCACAGCTGATCGACCGCGGCGTCCATATCGAACTGTCGCCCGAAGCCGCCACCTGGCTGGGCGACAAGGGCTATGATGACAAGATGGGCGCCCGGCCGCTGGCCCGGGTGATCCAGGAAAACATCAAGAAGCCGCTGGCCGAAGAACTGCTGTTCGGCAAGCTGCAGAAGGGCGGTCTGGTGCGGGTGGTCGTGAAGGACGACGCCATCCAGCTGGAGGTGCAGGAGCCGCAAAAGCCCCGGATCGCCAACCAGAAGCCGCCGCTGCTGACGGCGGAATAAGACGGCAAACCCCCGCTCCGGCGGGGGTTTTTCGTTGCGCCTCGCCGCGCGCCTGATGCCCGGAGCCGGAACCCGTGCTGCCACCAACCGAACGATGGGATGTGCAGGCCAGCCTTGTCCGGCTGGCCGGGGGGCACCGCAACCTTGCGTTCAGAACACTCGGGCTGCGGCAGGATGTCGTGTTCAAATCCACCTGCCGCACAGCAGAGCAGCTGGCATGGCTCCGGCCGGTGCAGGACATTGCCCGGGCCTGCGGCTTTGTAGTGCCGGGGCTGCGAGAGAGCCGGGACGGCCGACTGGCGGAAGAGGGTTGGACCTGTGAGCCTTTTATTGCAGGCGCTCCGGTCTTGCCGGGCGATCTGGCGGCCCTTGTGCCTCAGATCCGGGCCTTCCACGCGGCCAGCGCCGACCTGCCCCAACGGCCCGGATTTCTTTCGGTGCGCGCCCTGCTGGACCGCACGGCGGGCGGGGATGTCGATCTGACAGCCCTGCCTGCCCCCTTTGCCGCCCGTTGCCGCGCCGCATGGCAGGCGGTCGCCGACCGAGAAGAGGCGGCGGTCCACGGCGATCTGAACCCCGGCAACCTGATCCTCTGCCCCGATGGCCGGACTGCACTGATCGACTGGGACGAATGCCGCCGGGATCTGGCTCTATTCGATCTTGGCGCCCTGCGCCCCGGGGATGACGACGAGCGGATGGCCCGTCTGGCCTGGGAAGTGGCCTGCTCATGGCAGGCAGAGCCGGAGCATGGCCGCAGGCTTGCGCAGAGGCTGTGACCGGCGGTACCTAGCGTTCCGTGAGCTTCAGCTCGATCCGGCGGTTCTGGGCGCGGGCGGCTTCGGTATTTCCTTCGGCGACGGGGCGATATTCACCAAAACCGGTGGCGGCCAGCCGGTCGGGCGGGAAGCCCAGTTCGTCCTGCATGTAGCGCACCACGGACAGGGCGCGGGCCTGCGACAGTTCCCAGTTGTCGCGGAACGCGCCGGTTCCGGAAATCGGCACATTGTCGGTATGGCCATCGACCCGGATGATCCAGTCGATGCCGGGCGGGATTTCCTGCCGGATCTCGTTCAGGATCTGCACCACGCTGGCGATCTGGGCCTGACCTTCCGGCGCCAGATCGGCCGAGCCGGGACGGAACAGCACCTCGGACGAAAAGACGAAACGGTCCCCCACCACGCGCACGCCGTCACGACCAGACAGAAGTTGCGAGAGCTGACCGAAGAATTCCGACCGGAATTTTTCCAGATTCGCATTTTCCTCGGCCAGACGGGCGGCTTCGGCGGCTTCCAGTTCGGCCCGGGCGCGCTGCTCGGCGGCCACCTGTGCCAGCGCGGCGTTCAGGTCCTTGCCCAGCGAATCCAGTTGCAGCCGCGCCTCGTCCCGGGCGGCCTCGGAATCGTCCAGAACCGATTGCAGGCTGCCCAGCTGGCTGCGCAGGGCGGCCAGCTGCTGGTTCAGCAATTCGACATTGCGCGCCGCCTCCAGAGATTTCTGCTGTTCGGCGGTCAGGGCGGCAGTGGCCGCGGCCAAAGCCGCCTCTTTCTCGTCCGCGGTCTGGCTGGCGGCCGCACGGGCCCCGGCCAGCAGGGTCAGCGTCTCTTCGGCCCGCTTGCGCTCTTCCTCCAGCGCAAGGGTCATGGCGGTCAGTTCGGTATCCGCCCCCTCCAGCCGCTTGCGCAAAGCCTCCAGCGCGGCGGCATCGGCCAGACGGGCGGCCTCGGCCTCGGTGACCTCGGTCTGCGCGGCCTCCAGCGCCGCCTTGTCGGCCTCGCCCTTGGCACGCATCTCATCCAGCAGCGCGGTCAGCGCCTCGGTCCGGGCAGCGGCCAGACGGGCCGCCTCGGCCTCGGCATCCACCTCGTCCCGCGCCTTGGCGAGCGCAAGCTGCATCGCCTCGGCATCGGTGATCAGCTTTGCCTTGGCCGCTTCCAGATCGGCCACGGTGGCAGCCAGCCCCTCCGCCCGGGCGGTGGCGGTGTCGCGTTCGCCGGTGACCAGCGCCAGCCCCTCCAGCGCCTTGTCGCGGGCAGACAGCAGCGTGGCCACCTGCGCTTCGAACGCGGTGATCTTCGCCGCCGCTTCGGACAATTCGCCTTCGCGCGCCGCAAGGTCACTGCGCAGCCCGGCGATGACGCCTTCCTGCCGTTTCCCCTCACTCAACGCAGCCGACAGCGAAGCCTGCAGCGTGCCCACCTCGCTCTCCAGCCCGGCCGCGCGGCGGCGTTCAAGGCCAAGCGCCTCGGACAGCGCCGCGACCTGCGTGTTCAGCGCGGACAATTCATTGCCCTGCGTGGTCAGCTGGTCGCGCAGCACCGATTGCATGACGGTGAAGATGGTCAGCACGAACATCAGCACCATCAGAAGCGTGGTCACCGCATCGACGAACCCGGGCCAGATCAGGTTGTTGTCACGCCGTCCACGGGAAATCGCCATGGCCTAGCCCCGGCCCGCGGGCGCACCGCGCGACAACTGCCGGATCGCGGCGGTCAGCGCGGCCAGATCGGCGCGCAGATCGGCCACGGTCTCCTGCCGTCCCGCGCTGATTTCCTCCAGAATGCGCAGCATCTGCACGTCGATGGACCGCAGGCGCATGCGGCTTTCGGCATCCACGCCGCCACCTTCGGAAATCCCGCCTGCCAGCGCGGTGACCAGCTTTTCCTGCCCCTCGGCCACCCACGCCAGCGCCGCGGCCGTGCTGCCCGCCCCCTGTGCCTGATCGCCCAGCCGATTGGCCAGCCGGTCCACCGCCACGGCCAGATCGTTCACCCGATCCTCCATCACGCTGCGCGCGACATCGGCCTGCGTATACAGCATCTGGAGGCTTTCCATCTGCCCGGCCATATGGTCCAGCACCTGCACGATGGCCGACTGGTCGGCGCTGCCGCCTTCGCCGTCGTGCAGACCGATCCGGGTGATCGAGGACAGCCATTCCTCCAGCTCGCGATAAAACCGGCTTTGGCCATGACCCGCGAACAGCTCCAGCAGGCCCAGCACCAGCGAACCAGCCAGCCCCAGAAGCGAGGAGGAAAAGGCCGTGCCCATCCCGCCCAGCTGCGATTCAAGCCCGGTCATCAGCTTGCCGAAGACATCCAGCCCGCTGTCGCCCTCCTGCGGGGCGAGGCTGCGGATGGTTTCGACCACCGCCGGAACCGTGGTGGCCAGCCCCCAGAACGTGCCCAGAAGGCCAAGGAACACCAGAAGGTTGATCAGATAGCGGGTGACATCGCGTCCTTCGTCCAGACGCTGCGCCACGGAATCAAGGATCGTCCGCCCCGACGAGGCCGAGATCGCCAGCCCCCGCCCGCGTGACCGCAAAAGCGCCGCCAAAGGGGCCAGCATGCTGGGCGGGGCCACCTGATCGGCGCCGGGGTCGCGGCGGACGAAACCCTCGATCCAGCTGACCGATTTCGCCAGCGTCCAGACCTGCCAGAAGCAGGTGACGACGCCCAGCAGGAAGACGAAAAGGATCAGCCCGTTCAGCACCGGATTGGTGAACAGGATGCCCTCGACCTGACCATGGATCAGCCAGACCCCCACCGCGACAAGGACGCAGACCACCAGCATGGTGGTAATGGCGCGGATAGGCTGGCTGAAGGTCGTGCCCGGGGTGGCCTCGGGTCGCTGCATGTAGATCTGCCCGCCTCATCAGGATCGTTCGGCGCAGATTACCAGCTTGGCCCCGCAGGGGAAATCAAATCATGCCGCAACTGCGCGATCATGTGCACAGGCTACGGACCCGCTCGGCCAGCCAGTCCAGCTCGGGGTCGGCAAGGCCCAGCTGGTGCAGATGTTCGGTGGTGGACCACAGGTAATCGCGGTTCGGTCCGCGCCCGCCGGTGGCACGGGCGATGATCCCCGCCTGTTCCTCCAGCGGCAGCCCGCCGCAATATTGCACGTGATCGGGGTCGATCACATAGGCCAGCGCCATCAGCGCGCCGTCGGTGCTGGTTAGCGGCAGCACCACCTCCAGATAGGCCGAGGAGATCAGCTCCCGCTCGCGCAGATCGGCCAAAGTCTGCGCCTCGGCCCCCGGCGCCACGCGGAAGGCCACGCCGTCACAGGCGGCCCCATCCGCCCGGTCCAGTGCCAGCACCAGCCCGGGGTCGGCCTCGGTCCCGCGGTGGTGGATCGACCGCATGCAGAAACTGCGCCGCCAGCCCGCCGCCCGCGCCAGCCGCCGCTCGGCCACCGGAAAGCCGGGGTTCCAGATCAGCGATCCGTAGCCGAAAACCCAAAGCGGTTCGTGCAAGGCTGGCCCTCCTTCCGCTGCGCCTGTAAACATCCCCTCTGTAAACACCGTTGATGCGGCAGGGAAAAGGGGGCGCGATGCGCTGGCTTCTGGGTTTCGCGGCGGTGCTGACCTCGCTGTGGTGCGGCTATTGGTTCGTGGGCAAGACCGTGATCGAACGGCAGGCCAGCGCTTTTCTGGCCGCGCAGGCGGCCGAGGGACGCCGGGCCGAGACGACTTCCCTGTCAGTGGGCGGTTTTCCCAACCGTTTTGACCTGACGGCCGAGGGGATCGACTTTGCCGATCCCGCACAGGGCCTGTCGTGGCAGGCCCCTTTCGTGCAGGTCTTCGCCATGACGTGGAAGCCGTGGCATCTGATCGCTGCCTTTGCCGAGACGCAGACCATCGGCGTGCCGGGCGAGACGTTGACGCTGACCTCGGACGGGCTGATGGCCTCGGCCCGGACCCAACCCTCGCTGGATCTGACCCTGGCCGAGGCGCGGGTGGCCACGCGGACGCTGACGGTGGTTTCGTCGCAGGGTTGGACGGCGGGGCTGGGCGAAAGCGCCGCCGCGCTGCGCGCCACGCCGGGCGAAGCCGCGACCTATGATCTTGGCGTGCAACTGACCCGCTTCGTGCCCGATCCCCGCATCAAGGAGGCGCTGGCCCAGGTGGTGCTGCCCGGTCTGCCCGCCTCGGACCTGCCGGCCGAGATCGAGCGGCTGCATCTCGACGCCCGGCTGGGCCTGTCCGCACCGCTGGACCGGCAGGCCGGACAGACCCGGCCGCAGCTTCTGTCCGTCGACCTTCGGGACCTGAGCCTCGTCTGGGGGGAACTCGCCATCGTGGCCAAGGGCAGGCTGGACCCCGACGCCCAGGGCTTTGCCGCGGGCCGGATCGAGGTTTCGGTCACCAACTGGGACCGGCTGCCGCCCCTCTTGGTCGCCGCGGGGCTGGTCAAGCCGGAAATCGCACCGACCGTGACCAACCTGCTGCGGGCTCTGGCCGCGGATGGCGGCGATCCGGCCACGCTGACCCTGCCCCTCGTGCTGCAGGGCGGACAGATGAGCGTCGGCCCCCTGCCCCTCGGCCCGGCGCCCCTGCTGGTGCCGCCCGCGGGGGGATGACCAGAGGGGCCGCCCTTCCGGCACCCGCCACCACGCCTCTCTTCAGGACCATGTAGACCGAAGCCTGCCCTCCCCGGCAGGATCGCTATTCCGCAGCAGCGCTGTTCATACTGGAACAAATATCCTGCGGAGGGGTCCGGGGAGGTGCAAAACCTCCCCGGGGCTGCGGAGGGACATTACCGGCAATAGGGGCTGCGGTGGCTCGCAGTGTCCAGATGCAGATGGTCCTCGTGATAGCCGTCTGACCCGGGGCCAAGCGTGGTGCCGAACAGCCCGCAGGCCTGCTGATGCACCTTGCGCATGGTCTTGTTGTAGCCGCCCGCGACCATCACCACCTTGCCCGAGGACAGGGCAAAGCCGCCGATGTCCACCGCCTTGCCACGGCCATGTTCGCTGATCTTGCCGCCCTTGATGTTGTTGCGCGGACGGCAGATGTAATGCCCGGCGATCTTCAGCTCCACGACGGCGCCGCCATAGGCGGGCTGCACCACCTGATCGACCCAGGTGTTCAGCGCCTTCGCAGTATTGCAATCAACCGTGATCGCCATGGACAGCCGCACCCCCGAGACCGAGGTGACCCGCACCCCGTCGGCCAGGCCGCAGCCCTTCACCTTCGAGGTGATGGGGGCAATCTCCTCGCCCTTGATCGCCGCCACCCCGCAGACCGAGCCCTTCTTGGAGGCCTTGGCCTTGTCCTTCGACTTGGCCTTGGGGGCGGGCATCGCCACGGGCTCCACCTCTTCCGGCATCACGACTTCCGGCGCTTTGGCCGCCTTGGCGGCCGGTGCGGCGGTCAGAACAATATCCTTGGGTCGGTCTTTCGGCCGCAGAGAGCTTGCCAGCATGGTGCCGCCGCCTGCTGTGGCCTTGGTCACCGAATCGGCCAGCCCCTCGGGGCGGGACTTCGGGCGCGGCGAAGGCTCCACCTCGGCCACAGCCGCGACGGGGGCGGCCACGGGGGCAGGCGCGGCCGCGGGGGCAACCGGGGTCGCCACAGGCAGGGGAGGCGTTGCGGCCAGCGCGGCCACCGGCAGCCCAACGCCCGGCGGCAGGACCAGGGCTTCAGGCAAAGCGGCCGGAATCTGGAAATTGACCCGCGGCTTTCCGTCCGGCAGCGGAACCGCCGCCGCGGTCAGGGCCGGGGGCACCGCGGGCAGGGTTTCGGCCACGGGCGGCAGCGCGGGCGCGGGGACGGCATGCGCCGGTTCTGCGGGCAGGGTAACGGCAACCGGCGGCGCGGCGGCATCAGCAGGCACGGCCAGACGCGGGTTCATCTTCGGCAGGGTCGACGTTTCGACCCCCTCGGCCCACAGGGGCGCCGCCGCCAGCAAAAGAACCGTGACCAGCCTTGTCTTCATTCCCCTGCGCTTCCCTCTCCACCTCCGGCGACACGGCCGAAGTTCGGAGCGGAAGTATCCTGACCCGCCTCGATAATGCCACGCCGGATTGCGCGGGTGCGGGTGAAGTAGGCGTGAAGATGCTCACCATCCCCCATGCGGATGGCGCGTTGCAGCGTGAAAAGCTCTTCGGTGAAGCGGCCAAGGATGTCGAGGACGGCATCCTTGTTGGTCAGAAACACGTCGCGCCACATCGTGGCATCGCTGGCAGCGATTCGGGTGAAGTCCCGGAAGCCCGAGGCGGAGTATTTGATCACCTCTTCCTGCGTCACCCGGCGCAGGTGATCGGCCACGCCGACCATCGTATAGGCAATCAGGTGCGGCGTGTGCGAAACGACGGCCAGCACCAGATCGTGGCGCTTCGCCTCCATCTCGTCGACATTGGCGCCCATGCCCTCCAGCAGACGGCGCAGCCGCGCGGTCGCCTGCGGATCGGCACCCTCCAGCGGCGTCAGCAGCCACCAGCGGTTCTGGAACAGGGTGGCAAAGCCCGACCGCGGCCCGGAATATTCCGTTCCCGCCAGCGGGTGGCCGGGGATGAAATGCACGCCTGCGGGCAGATGCGGCTGGACCGCCTCGATCACCGCCTGCTTGACCGATCCCACATCTGTTATCGTGGCGCCCGGCGCGAGATGTGGGCCGATTTCTTCCGCAACCGCCTCCATCGCGCCCACGGGCACACACAGGACCACAAGGTCTGCGCCCTGCACTGCCTCGGCTGCGGTCTCTGTCACCCGGTCGCAGAACAGCTCGCGCGCGATGGCGCGGGTTTCCGGGGACCGGGCATGGCCGACGATTTCCCCGGCCAGCCCCGCGGCGCGCATCGCATGGGCCATGGAGCCGGCAATCAGCCCCAGCCCGATCAGCGCCACACGGTTGTAGACCGGCGCGGTCATCTGGTGCCCTTGAACTGCGCCACGGCATGGGCCACGCGGCGGCAGGAGGCTTCGTCCCCCACGGTGATGCGCAGGCAGTTGGGCAGGTTGTAGCTGGCCACCCGTCGCACGATCAGCCCCTGCGATTGCAGGAAGGCGTCGCAGGCCTCGGCCTCTTCGGTATTGGCAAAGCGAGCAAGGATGAAATTGGCGGAAGACACGTCCGAGGGCACGCCCGCCTCGGCCAGAGCATTGGCCAGCCAAGCGCGCATCCGGGTGTTGTCGGACCGGCATTTGGTAACCCAGTCCTGATCGCGCACTGCCGCTTCGGCTGCGTCCAGCTGGCTGGTGGACAAGTTGAACGGCTGGCGGATGCGGTTCAGCACGTCGATGATATGCTTCGGCCCATAGCCCCAGCCGATCCGCAGCCCGCCGAGCCCGTAGATTTTCGAGAAGGTGCGCGTCATCACCACATTCTGCCGCCCCTCGATCAGGGCAAGCCCCGCATCGAAGCCTTCGACATATTCGGCATAGGCCCCGTCCAGCACCAGAATGGCCTGCCGCGGCAGACCGGCGGCCAGACGTGCCACCTCGGCCGGAGAAATCATCGTGCCGGTCGGGTTGTTCGGATTGGCGATGAACACCAGCTTGGTGCGGGTGTTGCAGGCGCGCAGAATGGCGTCCACATCGGTCACCCGCTCGCGCTCGCGCACCTCGATCGGGGTGGCACCCACGGCCAAGGCGCAGATCTTGTACATCAGGAAGCCGTGTTCGGTGAACACCACCTCGTCCCGCGGCCCGGCATAGGCCTGCGCCAGCCACTGGATCACCTCATCCGAACCGACACCGCAGATGACGCGGTCCGCATCCAGCCCGTGCACCTCGGCAATGGCGTTGCGCAGGCTGGCGTGGTCGGTCGAGGGATAGCGATGCAGGCTGTGGACGCTGCGCTGGAAGGCATCCTTCACCCGGTCCGAAGGCCCGAAGGGGTTTTCGTTCGACGACAGCTTCACGATGTTGCTGACGCCCGCCACATGGCTCTTGCCGCCCTGGTACAGTGCGATGTCAAGAATGCCGGGCTGCGGACGGATGTCGTCGGACATTTGGGTCTCCTCTGGTCGCCCGGGTATTAGCGGCCCCCCGGGCGCAAGGCCAGTGCCAGCTTGGCTTATTTCTTGCTGACGTAGGATTTGGCCTGCAGCCAGTCCATCAGCGCCATCAACACGCCGGACAAAACGAAGGTCAGATGGATGATCACCAGCCATTGCAGCTCAGTCTCACCGAAGGCCGAAGCCGCGTCGATGTCGCTGATTTCCATGAAGCGTTTCAGCAGGTGAATCCCGGAAATCGCCACGATCGAGGCGATCAGCTTCATTTTCAGCCCGCCGAAATCGACCTTGCCCATCCAGCCCGGCTTGTCCTGGCCCGGATCGAAATCGAACTTCGACACGAAATTCTCATAGCCCGAAAACATCACGATCAGCACAAGGTTCGCCGCCAACGTCAGGTCGATCAGCGTCAGCGCGACAAGGATCACCTGTTCCGATTTCATCGAAGTCATCTGCGGCAGGTAATACAACAGGTCGCGGAAGAAGATGAAAACCAGCATGCCAAGGCCCACCACAAGGCCCAGATACATGGGTGCCATCAGCCAGCGGCTGGCAAAAAGCAGTTTCTCGAAATTGTGCTCGACGGGGTTCGGGGTCGTCATGACGGGTTCCTTCGCGGGGATGCCGCCTGAATACCTCCTGCGCCTGCAAAAGGAAGCGGAATTTCCAGACTTTTCGCAGCCACCCGATCCTGCCGAGCCTCTCTGCCGCGGTTTCCTGCCGGATGCGGCCTTCCGACGAAGGGCGCCAGGGTCGCCCTGCCCCGCCCCCAAAGAAAAAGGCCGCATCCCATGGGATGCGGCCTTTCCGGTCGGGATCCGCGAAGGATCAGTTCTTCGCGTAATATTCGACGACGAGGTTCGGTTCCATCTGGACGGGATAGGGCACGTCCGACAGACCCGGCACGCGGACCAGCTTCGCGGTCAGCTTCTGGGCGTCCAGTTCGATGTAATCCGGAACGTCCCGCTCGGTCAGGGCGAGCGCTTCGGTGATGGTGGCCATCTGGCGCGACTTTTCGCGGACCGAGACGACATCGCCTTCCTTCAGACGGTAGGAGGCGATGTTGACCGCCTTGCCGTTCACGAGGACGTGGCCGTGGTTCACGAACTGACGGGCGGCGAAGATGGTCGCCACGAATTTGGCGCGGTAGACCACCGCATCCAGGCGGCGCTCCAAGAGGCCGATCAGGTTTTCGCCGGTGTCACCGGTGACGCGGGCGGCTTCGCCGTAGATCTTCTTGAACTGCTTTTCGGTCAGGTCGCCGTAGTAGCCCTTCAGCTTCTGCTTGGCGCGCAGCTGGGTCCCGAAGTCCGACAGCTTGCCCTTGCGGCGTTGGCCGTGCTGGCCGGGACCGTATTCCCGCTTGTTCAGGGGCGACTTGGCGCGGCCCCAGATGTTTTCGCCCATGCGGCGGTCGATCTTGTATTTGGCAGCGGTGCGCTTGGTCATCGCTGATCTCCTTCTGTGGCGCCGTCCGGCGCGGATGTGAAGGGCGTTGTCCTCTCCGGGGTCCGGCAGGCCGGTCCGGCGACAGGGTCTTCCTTGCGGAAGCCACCAACACCAATGAAAAGCCCCGGGCGGGAACCCGGGACCGTGGCGCGGCTTATAGCGACCGCGCGGGCAGTGTCAACCGCTCTGGCCGCGCGTCAGGCGGCACGTTCGTGGCGCAGGATCACCGCCTCGGACCGCGACAGGTTCCGGCGGGAGAATTCGCCATAGGCCATCGGGTTCACCTCGATCTCGGGCATCAGCTGCAGAAGCCGCGCGCGGTCATGGGCGTCGATCGTATCCAATGCCGTGGCCGCCGGGTGAAAGCTTTCGGTCTCCAGCCCGTTGGCGAAGATCACCTCATGCCGCTCCAGCAGCAGATGGTGATAGGTCACCTCGCGGATCTGGGTGTCGATCAGCACGCTTTGCCCGTCGATCAGGTCTTCGGCCGCAACCAGCACCTCATCGGCGTTGAACAGGCTGCGCGCCGCCGCCCCCTTCACCAGCATGCGGTGCTGGGGCGAGACCAGGAGGTCGCCGTCCGGCCGCCCGCGGCCCAAAGCGCCCGAGCGGAAGCGGACCGGCCGCAGATGCGGCATGGCATAAAGCCGCGCGCCGGACATGCGGCGGCTGCCGGTCCAGCGGATTTCCTGTGCGCCGCTGTCGCGGGTCTGCACCAGATCGCCTTCGCGCAATGTCTCGATCGGACGGGCGCCGTGCGGGGTCAGCAACAATGTCCCCGGCGCGAAACAGATCACCCCGCCGCTTTCGCGCGAGCCGGAGGCCCCGCCCGTGCGGTCGATCTGGGTGCGCACGATCCACAGATCGCGCCCCTCGGGCGGCATTTCGCCCAGAAACATGATCAGCCGCGCGCCGCTGTCGCGCACATTCAGAAGGGTGGCGATATGCGATTTCAGCCCGTCGGTGACGACAAAGCTCTGGTCCGGCAGATCGCCCGCAGGCTCTTCCGCGCCGGTCTCCTCTCCCTCGACCGCAATTCCGATCAGGCGCTGCACCATACGTGCCGCCCGCCGCCGGATGTCCGCCCCGCCCTCTGCCCCTTCCAGAACCAGCGTATCGCCCGCGGCGTCGATGCGCACCGGCGTGCCCGTCCAGCGCCATGCGGCGCCGACCGTCAGCACATCGGGGCCTGCCGCCCGGAGACCGTCCACTTCCGTCTGCGACCAGGAGATGACGAACGTAGCCCGAAAGCCCGTTCCCATTGCCTGTATGCCTGCTCGTGTTTTTTCTTATGGCACAAAGGTTAGCAGGGCTTTGTTCACGTTTCTATTGCTAATTCGCCACAGCCGCGGGGTTTGTTGTCAGAAACTCAGGTTGAAGTTCAGCGAACCCAGCACCTGCCCCTCGGGCTGGCCCTCATATTCCTTGGACAGCCATGTCAGCCCATAGAACACCGCGCCGCCGTGATCCCCCTGCCAGGCCAGGCCCGCGCGCAGCCGGCTGCGCTCCTCGGCCAGGTCCGCCGCGCCGCCTTCGGGCAGGAGATCGCTTTCAAAGACCTTTGCGATGTCGCCGCCCAGGGTGAAGGTGAAACCCGGCACAACATCCCCCCGCACCCCGCGGTAGCGTTGCCCCGTGGTCTGTTCGCGCAGCATCAGCGCACCCTGCGTATAGCCCCCGAACGAGAGGTCGGCCCCCACGCGGACAAAGGTCTCAAGCCCGGCCTGCGCCTCGGCAAAGGGGCGGATCGTGCCCTGCCCGCCCAGGGCGATGCTGCGGCCCAGTTCAACCACCAGCGTCGGATGCACACCATCAGCGATCTGGTTGTTCAGCGCCGGATCGGGGCTGGTCGTGTCCAGAAGATCGTGCAGCGCGCTCTGGAACCGGCCGATGCCGGTCTGCGGTCCGCTGAAGGTCAGGTCGGTGCCAAGGCTGGTCTCGATCCCCTGCCAGTCGAAATGCGTGTGCAGGCCCAGTGTCACCAGCCCGGCATAGCGCCGGTCTCCCGCAGCCGGATTCGACAGGTTCGCCGGGGCGATCATCTCGGTCCTGAGCCGCAGCTCAAGGATCTCACCAAATCCTGCGGGCAGTTCGCCGGACCAGGACGGGCCGCGCAACCGGCTGATCGTATAGGCGCCGGTGCGCCAGCGGTCCTTGGTATCGCCGATCCCGTCGTTCGAGAACATGCGCCCCCAGCCAAGGGTGACGCGCTCCTGCGCAAGGGCCGCTTCGCAAAGCGGAAGAAGAAACAGCGCCGCCAGCGCCGTGGTGCGAAGGGTCATCGGTGGTCCTGCATCGATCATGACCGCCAGCGCCGGGTTCATCCCTGCTGCCGCGGCCTGCTTGCCTCTGTTTGATCAGAGTTTGTGGCATGTTTCGGGCAATGTCCATCCGCGCGCGGGGCAAAGCCGGGGTAAGAGCGCGGCAGGCTGGCAGAAATGCCGCGCCCGGCCCGGGCCTCAGGCCCGGCCTGCGGCGGGGGACAGGGTAATCGGATCTATGCCCAACCCCTTCAGCGCCAATGTCCATTTGTCCGGATCGGCCGCACGGAACACAAGATCCGGCCCGGCATCGGCAATCAGCCAGTCATTGCGCAGGATTTCATCCTCGACCTGCCCCGGCCCCCATCCGGCATAGCCAAGCGCGAACAGCGCCCGCTCCGGCCCGTTCCCGCGGGCCAGCGCCTCCAGAATGTCGATGGTCCCGGTCAGGCGAAAGCCGCCGGGCACCTCCATCGTGGTTTCCTCTCCCCTCCAGTCCGGAGAGTGCAGAACGAAACCGCGCCCGCGTTCCACCGGGCCACCGAAGTGCACCCGGATTTCCCGCGCGGTGCCGCCCTTGATGCCCAGATGGTCCAGAAGGCCGGTGAAGGTCAGCTCCTCCGCGGGTTTGTTGACGATCAGCCCCATGGCGCTGTCTTCGCTATGGGCGCAGACCAGAACGACGCTGCGGGCAAAGCGGGGGTCACCCATGCCCGGCATTGCGATCAGGACCTTTCCGGCAAGCTGCATCGATTCGTCCTTTCCTATCCCAAAAGATGGAACGCCCGCGGCACTGCGGCAAGTGCCGGCTGCACCCTGCGGCGGATCGGCCACATCACGTTTGCTGTCGCCGCCTTGTGATTTCCCACCGCCGTGCGGTTCCCTATCCTGCGCGGCATGACTCGCCCCCTTTGCCTTGCGCTTGCGCTGCTCCTGCCCGCCCTGCCCGCCGCCGCCACCACCCAGGACGATGTGCTTGCCGCCTCGGTCCTGACTGGCTGGCAGGAAGCGGACGGCAGCCACATGGCCGCGCTGCGGCTGGATCTGGCCCCGGGCTGGAAGACCTACTGGCGCACGCCGGGCGAAGCGGGCATCCCGCCGCAATTCGACTGGTCCGCTTCCGAGAACCTGAAATCGGTGGAACTGCACTGGCCCGCGCCTTCGGTATTCGAGACATCGGGGCTTCGGACTTTGGGCTATCACGATCAGCTGGTCCTGCCGGTGAAGGTGGTCGCCAAGGACCCGTCCAGACCGGTGACGCTGGCCGCCACGGTTGAACTCGGCATCTGCCGCGACATCTGTCTGCCCGCCACGGTGTCGCTCTCGGCGGTGATCCGGGCGCCGGGCGCTGCGGATCCGGCCATCCGCGCGGCGCTGGCGGCCCAGCCGGTCAGCGGGGCGAAGGCCGGGCTGACGGCCATCGCCTGCACGGTAGAGCCGATCAAGGACGGGTTGCGGCTGACCGCCACCCTGGCCCTGCCACCACAAGGCGGTGAAGAGGTGGTGGCCATCGAAACACAGGATCCCCGGATCTGGGTGTCCGAGGCTGAGACCCGCCGCAAAGGTGCCACGCTGACAGCGGTGGCCGAGATGGTCCCCCCCTCCGGCAAGCCCTTTGCGCTGGATCGCTCCTCGGTCACCGTCACGGTGATTTCCGGCAAGGGCGCGGTCGAGGTCGACGGCTGCCCCGCCCCCTGAGGCATCCGGCGATGCGCGCGCAGGCGGGGCGCCCCCGCTCAGCGCGCGCGGGGAATGCGCAGGCCCAGACGCACGCTCAGCACCCGGACGACGAAGGTCAGCAGCACCCCCGCCGTTGCCGTCACCAGAACTGGCAGGTCCAGCGCGGTGCCGCCCACGGCCACCGCCGCGCCCAGAATGGCGGCCACGGCGTAAACCTCTTCCCGCAGCACCCGCGGCACCTCGGCCACCAGCAGATCGCGCACCGCCCCCCCGCCGACCGCCGTCAGCACGCCCAGAAGGCAAGCCTGCACCGGGCCAAGGCCGAACATCAGCGCCTTCTGGCTGCCCGACACGGCAAAGACCCCCAGCCCCAGCGCATCCAAGAGCATGACCGGCTTGTTCAGCCGCTCCACCTGCCGATGCGCAAGGAAAGCCACCAGCCCCGCCGCCACCGCCAGCGCCAGATAGCGGTTGTCGCGCAGCATGGCGACGGGTGTGTCACCGATCGCCATGTCGCGGATCACCCCGCCCGCCGTGGCCGCCGCCACCGACAGGACCATCACGCCGAACAGGTCCAGCTGCCGCCGCACCGCCAGCATGCCGCCCGACAGGCCGAAAACGAAGGTCCCGATCAGGTCTAGCCACAAAGGCAGCGCCGACAGGGCAAAGGGCGGCAGTTCCACCCTCAGCCCGCCACGGGAATAAAGTCGCGCCCGCCATCCACCGTGCCGGGGCGGCCCTCAAGGAACAGCTGGCTGATCCGCGGCGGCGTGCGGCTGATGACACGGCCCGCCTTGACCACCGCCAGCCGCACCGGCTTCAGCCGGATCGCCTCGGTCACGTCGGCGGCCTGCAACAGCACGAGGTCGGCGTTGCAGCCTACCGCCAGCCCGTAACCCTCGATCCCCATGGTTTTCGCGGAATTGACCGTGATCGCGTCGAACAGCGCGCGCTTTTCGTCGATCCCGCCCATCTGCGCCACATGCACCGCCATATGCGCCACCTCCACCATGTCGGCAGAGCCCATGGAATACCACGGGTCCATGGTGCAGTCCTGCCCGAGCGAGACATTGACCCCGGCCGCCATCATCTCCTTCACCCGCGTCAGCCCCCGCCGCTTGGGGAACGTGTCGTGGCGGCCCTGCAGCATGATGTTGATCAGCGGATTGGGAATTGCATTCATCTGCGATTCCGCGATCAGCGGGATCAGTTTTGATACGTAATAATTGTCCATAGAATGCATCGAGGTCAGATGCGACCCGGCCACCCGGCCTTGCAGCCCGTGGCGGATCGTCTCTGCCGCCAGGGTCTCGACATGGCGGCTGAGGGGGTCGTCCGTCTCGTCACAATGGATGTCCACCGGCAGACCGCGTTCAGCGGCGATCCGGCACAGGGCCTCCAGCGAGCGGCGGCCATCCTCCATCGTGCGTTCGAAATGCGGGATGCCGCCGACGATATCCAGCCCCATGTCCAGGGCCCGGTCCAGCGCCCGCACCCCTTCGGGCGCGCGGTAATAGCCGTCCTGCGGAAAGGCCACCAGTTGCAGGGTGATATAGGGCTTCACCCGCTCCCGCACCTCGATCAGCGCCTCGGCCGTCACAAGCCGAGGGTCGGAAGTGTCCACATGGCTGCGGATGAACAAAAGGCCCTGGCTGACCGCCAGATCGCAATAGCGCAGCGCGCGTTCGACCAGCGCCTCGCGCGTCAGGGTGGGCCGCAACTCGCCCCACAGCGCGATGCCCTCCAACAGCGTGCCGGAGACATTCATCCGCGGCAGGCCCAGGGACAGCGTCGCATCCATATGGAAATGCGGATCGCAAAAGGCGGGGGACAGCAGGCGGCCGGTGGCGTCGATCACCTCACCCGCCTCGGCCTCCAGCGCCTTTTCGATGGCGGCGATCCGGCCGCTGCGGATACCGATATCCATGCCCTTGCGGCCATCGGGCAGGTTGGCGCCGCGAAAGATCAGGTCGAACATGGGGGCCTCCGGGGTTCAGCGCTCTCCGCGCCGGTAGGGTTGCATCAGCGCCTGCGGCACGCGCGCGCGCCGCGCCATCACGGCCAAGGCCACGATGGACAGGACATAGGGGATCATCAGGAAAATCTGATAGGGCACGGCGCCGCCCAGCACCGTCTGCAGCCGCAACTGGAAGGCATCGAAAAACGCAAACAGCAGCGCGCCCAGAAGCGCCCGCCCTGGCCGCCACATGGCGAACACCACCAGCGCAATGCAGATCCAGCCGCGGCCCTGCACCATGGTGGGGATGAAGCTGTCAAAGGCCGACAGGGTCAGGAAGGCCCCGCCGACCGCCATCAGTGCCGATCCGGCAATCACCGCACCATAGCGCACCGCCATGGGGTTGATGCCCTGCGCCTCGGCCGCGTGGGGGTTCTCACCCGCCATGCGGATGGCAAGGCCCAGCGGGGTGCGGAACAGGACCCAGACCATGGCCAGCGCCAGAAATATCGCCAGATAGGTGGGCGCGGTCTGGGTGAAGAAGGCCGGGCCGATCCACGGCAGGCCCGACAGCGCGGGCAGATCCACCGGGGCAAAGCGTTCGATCTTGGGCGGGGTGCCTTCGATAGGCACGATCAGCCGAAAGACGTAATAGCTGAAGCTTGAGGCGAAAAGCGTCACCCCCAACCCCGAAACATGTTGCGAAAGTCCAAGCGTCACCGTCAGCCCGGAATGCAGGACACCGAAGACCGCGCCCGAAATGGCCGCCACCAGCAGCCCTGTCCACAGGTCGGCCCCACCCCAGACCGCCAGCCAGCCGATCATGGCGCCGAAGGTCATGATCCCCTCGATCCCGAGGTTCAGCACCCCCGCCCTTTCGCACAGAAGCGCGCCCAAGGTGCCAAGGATCAGCGGCGTGGCGATGCGCAGGACGGCAGCCCAGAGCCCGGCAGAAGAAAGGATGTCCAGAAGATCCATCAGCGCCGCACCCTGTATTGCGTGAAGAAGATGGCGACCAGCATGCACAGCAAGGACAGCGCCACCGTCACATCGGCAATGTAAGAGGGAACGTCCAGCCCCCGGCTCATCCCGTCGGCGCCGACGAACATGGCGGCAATGAAGACGGCCGCCAGCACCACGCCCAAGGGGTGCAGATTGGCCAGCATGGCGACGACGATGCCGGAATAACCATAGCCGGGCGACAGTTCGGTCGTGACATAGGACATGACGCCCATCACCTCCACTGCGCCCGCCAGCCCGGCCAGCCCGCCCGAGATCATGGCGACCTTCACCAGCGTCGGCCCCAAAGGCACGCCCGCAAAGGCCGCGCCCGCAGGATTCAGTCCGGCAGCGCGGGATTGCAGGCCAAAGGCGGTGCGCGACTGCACGTAATGCACGACGAAGGCCAGCACGACGGCAATCAACAGGCCCATATGCAGCCGCGACCGCGGCACCAGCTTTGGCAGCATGGCGTCATCGGCCACCGGCACCGATTGCGGCCAGCCAAAGGCCATGGGGTCCTTCAGCACCGTGTCGATCAGCATGGAGACGACCAGCACCGCCACGAAGTTCAGCAGAAGCGTCGTCACCACCTCATCCACCTGAAACCGCAGCCGCAGCCACAGCGGGATCAGCAAGAGCACCGCCCCCGCCGCCGCCCCAGACAGCATCAGGAGCGGGATCTGCACCACCCCCGGCAGGCCGGAGAGGAGATGCGCCGATACCCCCGCCACGGTGATGGCGCCCAGATACAGCTGCCCCTCGGCCCCGATGTTCCAAAGCCGCGCGCGGAAGGCCACGGCGGCGGCCAGCCCGGTCAGGATCAACGGCACGGCACGGGCCAAGGTCTCGGTCACCGCAAGGCGCGAGCCGAAGGCGGACAGGAAGATCCGCCCGAAGGCCTCCAGCACCGGCGCGCCGGCAAGGGCGATCAAGACCCCCGCCAGCGAAAGCGCCACCGCCACCGCCAATAGCGGCGTCGCCAGCACAAGGCCCGCGGGCCGGTGGTCCCGCCGTTCAAACCGCATGGGCCGCCCCCGACATCGTTCCGGTCCAGTCACCCGCCATCATCAGCCCCAGTTGTCGCGCATCGGCCCCGTCCGCCGCCACGGCAGGCGACAGGCGCCCGCCGACGATGGCCTGTATCCGGTCGGCCAGCGCCATAACCTCGTCCAGATCCTCGGAAATCAGCAGGACCGCCGCGCCGGCCTTGCGCGCGGCAAGAATGCGTTCATGCACCGCGGCCACCGCACCCTCATCCAGCCCCCGCGCGGGCTGCGCCGCGATCAGGATGCGAGGGTGGTCCATCAGATTGCGGCCAAGGATCAGCTTTTGCATGTTTCCGCCCGACAGCAGGCGGATGCGGCTGCCGGGGGTGCCGCCGCGCACGTCGAAGGCGTCGATCACCTTTTGCGCGAAGGCCATGCCTGCCCCACGGTCCACCAACCCGCGGCGGGTAAAGGCGGGCAGCCGCTCCAGCACGGCATTTTCCCAGATCGCCATTTCGCCGATGGCACCGTCGCGGTTGCGATCCTCGGGGATGCGGCCGATGCCCGCGGCCACCACCTGCGGCACGGTCAGATCCCCCACCGGCGCGCCGAACAGCCGCAACTCGCCCGCCGTGCGCCGCGCGGTGCCGCCCAGAACCTGCGCCAGCTGCGCCTGCCCGTTGCCGGAGACGCCGATGATCCCCAGCACTTCACCCGCCCGCAGGGTAAAGGCAATGTCCTTCAGCCGGTCCACGCCCCCCTGCCGCAGGGTCAGGCCCACGGCCTCCAGCACCACCGCGCCGGGGGTCACCGCCTCACGCCGGGGGCGGTGGACGGCGCGGCCCACCATCAACTCGGCCAGTTCGGCCTTGGTCGTCTCCGCCGCCCGGCGTTCGGCCACCTGCCGCCCGCCGCGCAGCACGACGATGCGGTCGGCCGTCGCCATCACCTCATCCAGCTTGTGCGAGATGAAAATGAGGCTCAGCCCCTGCGCCGCCATGCCCTTCAGCGTGCGGAACATCTGCTCCGCCTCGATATTCGTCAGCACCGCCGTGGGTTCGTCCAGCACCAGAATGCGCGCATCATTATAGAGGGCCTTCAGAATCTCGACCCGCTGCTGTTCGCCCACCGACAAATCGCCCAGCCGGGCGTCCGGGTCCACCTTCAGGCCGAACCGCTGCGACAAGGCCAGCAGCTTCGCCCGCGCGGCCGTGGTGTCGGAGCGCAGACGCCACAGGCTCTCGGTCCCGGTCATCACATTTTCCAGCACGGTCAGATTGCCCGCCAGCGAGAAATGCTGGTGCACCATGCCCACCCCGGCCCGGATCGCCGCACGCGGGCGCCCGCGCGGCAGATCGGCGCCGAAGACGCGGATCGTGCCGGAATCGGGGGTGTAGTGGCCGAAAAGAATGCTCATCAGCGTGGTCTTGCCCGCACCGTTTTCGCCCAGCAGGGCCACGATCTCGCCCTTGGCCAAAGACAGCGAGACATCGTCATTGGCCAGCGTCGGGCCAAAGCGCTTGGTGATGTTGCAAAGCTCCAGAACGGTTTCGCTCATGCCAGCCCCGCGACAGGAAAGGGATGTTGCCAGCGTTCGCCGGATTCAAGGCGGCTGGCAAGGGAAAGGAGGACCGGCTCGCCCCCCATCGGCGCCAGCAGCTGCACCGGCAGTGGCAGGCCCGCGGCATCGGTGCCAAAGGGCAGGGTCAGGGCGGGCCAGCCCGCGATATTGGCCATCGCGGCAAAGGGGGCGAACCCGGCCATGCGGGCGAAATGCGCGGCGGTGTCGGTGTGGTCCATCGGGAAATACCCCAAAGGTTTGGGCGCGGTGGCGAGCATGGGCGTCAGCAGCACATCCGCCCCGTCGCACAAAGCGCCAAGGTCGCGCGACAGGAACACCATGTCCTGCGTCACATGCCAGACCTGCGGCCCGGTCATCGCGGTGCCCATGGCGGCCACGGCCCGTGTCATCGGCTCGGCCCGCGACAGGTCCAGCGCGGCCCCCGCCACGAAGGTCGCCAGATTGATCGCCACCACATCGGCGAACAGCCGGTCGGCGCGGGCGGCCAGCGCCTGCAAGGCCTTGGCATCGATCCGGGTGATCCGGTGGCCCGCCTGCTCCAGATCGCGCGCCGCAGCCTCGACCGCTTCGGCGCGCACCGCTTCGGCGGGTTCGGCGACCAGACCGATGCGGAACGGCCCGTCGCGCTGGTCAAACTCAACCGGCGGAAACGGTCCCGGCGGCCCGCCGTGGCAGGCGGCGAACAGGGTCAGCGTATCGCGGACCGAACGGCAGACCGCCAGCTCACTGGCGATGCCGCCCAGATGGTTGCCGTAGCCCGGCCCGCCCGGCATGCTGCCGCGCCCGGGTTTCAGCCCGACCAGCCCGCAGCAGGCCGCGGGCACCCGGATCGACCCGCCCGCATCGGTGGCATGGGCAATCGCGACGATCCCCGCCGCCACAGCCGCCGCCGCGCCGCCCGAGGATCCGCCGGGCGACAGCGCGGGGTCCAGCGGGTTGCGGCAGAGGGGGCCAAGCGCCGGTTCGCTGGACAGCGACAGCCCGAACTCCGGGCTGGTCGTCAGGCCGATAGGCACCAGCCCCGCCCCGCGGAACCGGGCGGCCAGGTCGCTGTCTTGCGTGCCGTCACCCGCCAGCATGACAGACCCGCACCGTTGCGGCAGCCCCGCGAAGGGGGCGCCCAGATCCTTGGCCAGCGTGGGCACCCCGGCAAACGGGGCACCGGGATCAAACACCGGCACAGCGGGCGGGCGCAGCAGGCAGACCGCGCCCAGCCCTTCTTGCGCCTGTGCAGCCGCGACCGCTGCGGCCAAAGCGGCATCAGCGGTGGTCCGGCCAAGGCGGATCGCCCCGGCCAGCGCGGTCGCATCATTCTTCATCGCGCTCAGGCCGGTTCGTTGAAATCCTGCGGCACGGTGAAGGCGCCGGATTTGATGTCGGCGCGGACCTTCTCCATCTCGGCCTCGATCTCCGGCCCTGCCACGCCCGGCACATAGGAAATGTCGCTGCCGCCTTCCTTCATCAGCGCATAGGCCGTGTAATCCTTGCCGGTGGGCGTGCCCGCGGCAATATCGGCCAGCGCGGCGTTCAGGATCGGGCGGAAGCCCCAGAGCGCATTGGCAAACACGGTGTCGGGATACATCGGCGTGTAATCGATCAGGGAACCCACGGATTTGATCCCCCGCTCCTTCGCCGCATCGGCGGTGCCGATCCGTTCGCCGAACAACAGGTCCGCGCCCGCGTCGATCAGCGCCAGCCCCGCCTCGCGCGCCTTGGGCGGGTCAAAGAAGGTGCCGATGAAGGTGGTCTTGTGCGTCACATCGGGGTTCACGGCCTTGGCGCCCGCGGCGAAGGCATTGATCAGGAGGTTGATTTCCGGGATCGGCATCGCACCGACCGAGCCCAGAACGTTCGACTTCGTCATCTTGCCCGCCAGCATGCCCGCCAGATAGGCGCCATCATAGTTCCAGGTCCCGAAGGTGCCGAAATTCGCCCCCTCCGGCCCGCCGGACGAGCCCATGACAAAGGCGGTGTCGGGGTAATCCGCCGCCACCTCACGCGCCTGCTTTTCCACCGGGAACGTCTCACCAATGATCAGCTTGGCGCCGCCTTCGGCATATTCCCGCATGGCGCGGGTGTAATCCGGCCCGGCAACCCCTTCCGAGAAGACATATTCGATGGCCCCTTCGGCCGCGGCCTCCTGCAAGGCCTTGTGCAGGACCGAGTTCCACGCGTTTTCCACCGGAGAGCCGTGGATGCCCGCCACCTTGACCGGGGTCTGCGCCCGGGCAAAGGGCGCAAGGCTGGCCGCCCCCAGCACGAGGCCGGATTTGATCAGCCCACGGCGGGAAAGAAGAAATCTGTCGGACATTGGTCCATCTCCCTGATGGTTGTTATGCAAACAGCGTTGGAACCGCGCCCGGTGCGAGTCAACGGCTTCTTGGGGCAGATCCGCCCAAGCGCCGGGCAAACCGGACGGATCCGCCGCATTTGCGCGCAGCCGGGCCGGGCGGCTGACGACTCATTTCCACCGGCGGGACCGGCCCTTGCCGTCCCCGCGCGCAAATGCCTCATCCACGGGCAGATTCCTTTGCATCAATGTTCAATCCTGGGCTGTATTCGTTCCGTCCCGGCCCCGTTCGTTTCCGGGCCGTTACGAAGCCGCGAAAGAATTGTCACATTCGGACGCTACACGCTCTTGCGCGAGTCTGCGCGGCATCGTTACGTTTCTGTTACAAAACGCGCCTGACCGGCGCCGGTGACAGCAGCACCGGTGCCGCCGCAGACGGATAAACAACCAACCCGGGAGAGACCCATGACCCTGAAGACCACTCTGGCCGCGACGGCCAGCCTCATTGCCCTGATGGGCGGTGCGGTATCGGCCCAGACGCTGGCCGAAATCGAAGCCGCCGCCAAGGCCGAGGGCATGCTGACCACGATCGCGCTGCCGCATTCGTGGTGTGGCTACGGTGACGTGATCGCCGGTTTCAAGGCGAAATACCCCGAGATTCAGGTGAACGAACTGAACCCCGACGCGGGTTCTGCTGACGAGGTCGAGGCCGTGAAGGCCAACAAGGGCAACACCGGCCCGCAGGCCCCCGATGTGGTGGACGTGGGCCTTGCCTTCGGCCCGTCGATGATGGCCGAAGGCCTGCTGCAACCCTACAAGGTCTCGACCTGGGATGAGATCCCCGATTCGATCAAGGACCCGGACGGCCATTGGTATGGCGATTACTACGGCGTCATGTCCTTCATCGTGAACAAGGATCTGGTGGAAAACGCCCCGACCGACTGGGCCGATCTGCTGAAGCCGGAATATGCCGGTCAGGTCGCACTCGCAGGCGATCCGCGCGCCTCGAACCAGGCGATTCTGGCTGTGCTGGCCGCGGGCCTGTCGAAGGGCGCCGCTTCGGGTGAAGACGCGGGCAAGGCCGGGCTGGAGTTCTTTGCCGAGCTGAACAAGGCGGGCAACTTCGTCCCGGTGATCGCCAAGGCGGGCACCATCGCCCAAGGCGCGACCCCCATCGCCATTGCATGGGACTACAACGCCCTTGCCTGGGGTGACGAGATGGCCGGCAACCCGCCGGTGGAAATCGTCGTTCCGAAGACCGGCGTTCTGGCAGGTGTCTACGTCCAGGGCATCAGCGCCTATGCGCCCCATCCGAATGCCGCCAAGCTGTGGATGGAATACCTCTATTCGGACGAAGGCCAGAATCTGTGGCTGAAGGGCTACTGCCACCCGGCGCGCTTCAACGCGATGGCCGCGGCGGGCAAGCTGGACGCGGGCGCGATGGAAAAGCTGCCCCCGGCCGAATCGTATGAAGCCGCCTATTTCCCGACCGTCGCCGAAGTGGACTCCAACAAGGCGGCCGTGACCGGCGGCTGGGATGCCATCGTCGGCGCCAACGTCGAATAAGACGACCCCCTTGACGCTGTACCCGGCCCGGAGGCACCCTCCGGGCCGGGTTTCACCGTTTCCTCCTCACCCCCTGCGCCCAGAGGTCTCATGGCCGATGCCCCGACCGTGCCGCGCCGGCGTCAGCTTCCGCTGACCTGGCTGGGTCTTGCGCCCTTCGTCATCTTTGCCGTCCTGTTCCTGATCTGGCCCACGATGCATATCGTGATCGGCGCCTTCCAGACCCGCGACGGCAGCTTCACCCTGCAGAACCTGCGCGACCTGAACACCGGCACGATTCCGTCCAGCTACTGGGTCTCGATCAAGATTTCCGCCGCCTCGGCCGCACTTGGCTGCCTTGTCGGCTTCGGCATGGCCGCCGCGGTGACCTTCGGCGCCGTGCCGCGCTGGATCCGGTCGCCGCTGATGACCTTTTCCGGCGTCGCCTCGAACTTTGCCGGTGTGCCGCTGGCCTTTGCCTTTCTGGCGACCTTCGGTCCCATCGGCCTTGTCACCGTGTTCCTGCGGCAGAACTTCGGCATCGTGCTGTCGCGCGATCTGGGCTTCAACATCCTGTCCTTCTGGGGCCTGACGATCACCTATCTGTTCTTCCAGATCCCGCTGATGATCCTTGTCATCACCCCCGCGCTGGAGGGGCTGAAGCGCGAATGGCGCGAGGCGGCCGAGGTTCTGGGCGCCACCACCGCGCAATACTGGCGCATGGTCGCGCTGCCGATCCTGTTCCCGTCCATCCTCGGCACCTTTGCGCTGCTGTTTGCAAATGCCTTCGGCGCGGTTGCCACCGCCATGGCGCTGACCGGGTCGTCGCTGAACATCGTGCCGATCCAGCTTTTCGCGCAGATCCGCGGCGATGTGCTGGGCAATCCGAATCTGGGCTATGCCATGGCCTTCGGCATGATCCTCGTCACCGCCGTGGCCAATGTCCTTTACATCTGGCTGCGCGTCCGGGCCGAGAGGTGGCTGAAATGAGCCTTTGGGGAAAGATCACCGGCTGGATCGTCCTGCTGTTCGGGCTGGGCTATTTCGCACTGCCCCTGCTGGGTCTGACCGAGTTCAGCCTGAAGGCCCGGCGCGGCGTCTATTCGCTGGATGCCTATACCAGGATCATCGGCGATCCGGAGTTCCAGTATACGTTCGTCTATTCCATCGTCATGGCGCTGGTGACGATTGCCATCGGCGTTCTGCTGGTGGTGCCGACCGCCTTCTGGGTGCGGCTGAAGATGCCGCGCGCGCGGCCTTTCGTGGAATTCCTGACGCTGCTGCCCTTGGTCATCCCGGCCATCGTCATCGTCTTCGGCTATATCCGGCTTTACAACACCTCCAGCTGGCTGCCGCTGACCGGGACGATCTTCGGGACGAACCTGCTTCTGGCCTTCGGCTATACCACCCTGGCCCTGCCCTACATGTACCGCTCCATCGACACCGGCATGCGCACCATCGATGTGGCCACCCTGTCCGAGGCGGCGCAGAGCCTTGGCGCGGGCTGGGTGCGGATCATCGGCCGCATCATCATGCCGAACATGGTGCCGGCGATCCTGTCCGGGGCCTTTCTGACCTTTGCCGTGGTCATCGGCGAATTCACCATGGCGGCGCTGCTGAACCGGCCCGCCTTCGGCCCCTATCTGGCGCGGATCGGCGCGAACAAACCCTATGAACCCTTTGCCCTGTCGGTCATCGCCTTCGGCATCACCTGGGTCTGCATGGGTCTTCTGCAACTGGCGAACCGCCTGTCCAAACACACGAAAGCCGCCGCGAAATGAGTTTCCTGACCATCTCTCATCTGGAAAAATCCTTCGGCGCGAACCGCGTGGTGAAGGACTTCAACCTTGCGGTCGAGAAGGGAGAGTTCATCTCGCTCCTCGGCCCCTCCGGCTGCGGCAAGACCACCGTGCTGCGCATGGTGGCAGGGTTCGAGACGCCCACCTCGGGCAGCATCACCATCGACGGCAAGGATGTGACCGGGCTGAAGACGGCGAAGCGCAACGTCGGGATGATGTTTCAGGCCTATGCCCTATTCCCGAACCTGACTGTGGCCGAGAATGTGGGCTTTGGCCTGAAGGTCGCGGGTGTCCCGCGGGCCGAGCGTGACGCCCGCGTGGCCGAGATGCTGCGCCTGATCGGCCTGCCCGATCTGGGCGGTCGCTATCCGTTCCAGCTGTCGGGCGGCCAGCAACAGCGCGTGGCCCTTGCCCGTGCGCTGGCGCCGCGTCCGCGCGTTCTGTTGCTGGACGAGCCGCTGTCGGCGCTGGATGCCAAGGTCCGCGTCAGCCTGCGGAATGAAATCCGCGAGATTCAGCGCGAGTTGGGCATCACCGCCATCTTCGTGACCCATGATCAGGAAGAGGCTTTGTCGATTTCCGACCGCATCGTCGTGATGAATGGCGGTATTGCCGAACAGGTCGGCGAACCGCATGAAATCTACAACCGCCCCACCACCAAATTCGTGGCGAATTTCGTGGGCACGCTGAACACCTTCGATGCCACCGTTTCCGGCCCCGGTCAGGTTCTGGTCGCAGGCACGCCGGTCACTGTGACCGACGGGCTGCCCGCCTCTGGCCCGGTCACGCTGGCGCTCCGCCCCGAGGCGGTGCGGCTGGGCCGGGCCGAGGGGCGCGAGGTGGTGCTGCCCGCCACCATCGAGGAGGTGCATTTCCTCGGCTCGGTCATCCGGTTGCGGGCGGCGGCGGGGGGATCGCATGTCCACCTTGACACGTTCAACCGCGCCGACACCCCGCCCCCGCCGGTGGGCGCGCAGACCGAGATCAGCTTCTCGGGCCGCGATGCCATCGTGCTGGCGGGCTGAACAGGGTTGGTAGAAACGCAAACGGCGCCCGCAGGGGCGCCGTTCGTCTTTGTGGTCGTGGTTCAGGGCCCGCTCAGGCGTTGAACAGGAAATGCAGGACATCGCCGTCCTTGACCTCATAGGTCTTGCCTTCCACCCGGAACTTGCCCGCTTCCTTGGCTCCGGCCTCACCCTTGCCCGCGACGTAATCGTCATAGGCCACGGTTTCCGCCCGGATGAAGCCCTTCTCAAAGTCACCGTGGATCACGCCCGCCGCCCCCGGCGCCAAAGTGCCCTTCAGGATGGTCCAGGCGCGGGCCTCTTTCGGGCCGACGGTGAAATAGGTCTGCAGGCCCAGAAGGTCATAGCCCGCGCGGATCAGCCGGTCCAACCCCGCCTCATGCAGGCCCATTTCCTCAAGGAACACCTTGGCATCCTCGTCGGGCAGTTGCGCCAGCTCTTCCTCGATCCGGGCGGAGATCACCACCGTGCCCGCGCCCTGCCTGGCCGCCATCTCGGCCACCCGGGCCGACTGGCTGTTGCCCTCTGCGGCCGAGGCTTCCTCGACGTTGCAGACATAAAGCACCGGCTTCGCGGTCAAAAGCTGCAACAGGCCCCAGGCCCGCTGGTCATCCTCCGACACCTGCACCGTGCGCGCGGGCTGCCCCGCCTCCAGCACCTTCTGCGCCAGGGCCAGCAGCCGGTCCTGATCGGCGGCTTCCTTGTCGTTCCCCTTCAGCTTGCGCGCCAGATTGGCGCGGCGGCGTTCGATGGATTCCAGATCGGCCAGCATCAGCTCGGTCTCGATGGTCTCGGCATCGGCGACCGGGTCGACGCGGCCCTCGACATGGGTGATGTCGCCGTCTTCAAAGCAGCGCAGCACATGGGCCACTGCATCGCATTCGCGGATATTGGCCAGAAACTGGTTGCCCAGCCCCTCACCCTTCGAAGCGCCACGCACCAGACCGGCGATATCGACAAAGGTCATCCGCGCCGGGATGATCTGCTTTGACCCGGCAATCGCCGCCAGCGTGTCCAGCCGCGCATCGGGCACCGCCACCTCGCCCACGTTCGGCTCGATGGTGCAGAACGGGAAATTCGCCGCCTGCGCCGCCGCCGTCTTCGTCAGCGCGTTGAACAGCGTGGACTTGCCCACGTTCGGCAGCCCGACAATCCCCATCTTGAAGCCCATCACCGGCCCTCCATCATTGCAGCGCCCTCTTAGGCGGGCCGCCGCGGCGGATCAAGGAACAAGCTGTGCAAGCGGGCGTCTCCCTGCCATGCTGAGGCCCTGCAACGGAGGAATCCCATGTCCTTTGACCCCTATCTCCACTTTCAGGGCAATTGCCGCGCCGCGATGGAGGCCTATCAGGCCCTGTTCGGCGGCGAGCTGTCGATGATGACCTATTCCCAGATGCCCGAAGCCCCGCCCGAACAGGCCACCTCCGACCTGATCATGCATTCCACGCTGGCGACCGGCGGGCGCATGCTGATGGCCTCGGACTTCCCGCCCGGTATGGCAGGCGATCCGCAGCAGGCCGTCACGATCAGCCACATCGCCCCCTCGATTGACGAGGCGAAACGCCTGTTCGCCGCCCTCTCCGACGGCGGCGCCCCGATCATGGCGTTTCAGCCGACCTTCTGGTCCGACGGATTCGGCATGGTGAAGGATCGCTTCGGCACCCACTGGATGATATCCGCCCCCTGGCGGCAGGGTTAAGGCTTCCGGTTCGCCGCCGCCGCGACCCGCACCAGCGCGGCCAGCGCGTCCGCGTTCAGGGTGCTGTCCGCGAACAGATCCATCGCGCGGCGGGTGTTGCCGTCCAGACTGGCGTTGAACAACCCCGCCGGATCGGGCAGCGCCGCGCCCTTGGCGAAGGTCAGCTTGACCTTGTCCCGATAGGTCTCGCCGGTGCAGAGGATGCCGCCCTGCGACCAGACCGGCACGCCGCGCCATTTCCACTCCTCCACCACCTCCGGCAGCGCCTGCCGGATCACAGCCCGCACCTGTGCCAGCATTTGCCCGCGCCAATCCGCCAGTTCCGCGATCCGCGCGTCGATCCGCTCCGATGCCGTCGGTTCCATTTTCCCCTCCTCCCGCCATGGCAGTGTCGCGGATGCCCTCCGCAGTGCCGCCCTGCCCATTGCTTTTCCCGCCGCAGCCGTGCAAACCCGTTCCGCAGCAGGACGAGGGCCCATCATGACACGGATCGACGATACTTTCGCGCGGCTGAAGGCCGAGGGGAAGAAGGCCTTCGTCGCCTATATGATGGGGGGCGACCCTGATGCCGAAACCTCGCTTCAGGTGATGAAGGGCTTCCCCGGCGCGGGCGTCGATATCATCGAACTGGGCATGCCCTTCACCGACCCGATGGCCGACGGCCCCACCGTGCAGGCCGCGGGCCAGCGCGCGCTGGAGGGCGGCATGACGATGGACAAGGTGCTGGACATGGTCTGCGCCTTCCGCACGGGCGACCAGACCACGCCCATCGTCCTGATGGGCTATTACAACCCGATCTATTCCCGCGGCGTGGACCGCTTCCTGACCGAGGCGAAAGAGGCCGGGATCGACGGGCTCATCGTCGTCGACCTGCCGCCCGAGGAAGACAGCGAGCTGTGCCTGCCCGCGCAGGCGGCCGGGCTGAACTTCATCCGGCTGGCCACCCCCACCACCGATGCGGCCCGCCTGCCCGCGGTGCTGAAGAACACCTCCGGCTTCGTCTATTACGTCTCGATCACCGGGATCACCGGCGCCGCCGCCGCACAAGCCGCGACCGTCGGCCCCGAGGTCGCGCGCATCAAGGCCGCGACCGACCTGCCCGTCGTCGTGGGCTTCGGCATCACCACGCCCGAAGGCGCCCGCGCGCTCGCCGCGGTGGCCGATGGCAGCGTCGTCGGATCGGCCATCGTCAAGGACATCGGCGCGCGCAAGCCCGTGGCGGAAATCCTTGCCAATGTCGCGGCCCTTGCCGCGGGCGCGCATTCCGCCTGATCCCTTGCGCCCCACCGCAGCTGCGGGTGCCTCCGGCGGGGATATTTGAACAAAGCGGAAAGCCCTTTCCAGTTTGCACAAATATCCCGGGGGGAGGCGAAGCCGGGGGGCAGCGCCCCCCTGCCCGGCCGCGGTGGGTCAGACCGTATGCAGATAGAGGTCGAAATCGACCTCGCTCACCGTCCGCATCACCCGCGCATATTCCGCCGCCTTCACCGCGGTAAAGGTGCGGTGCATATCCTCGCCCAAGGCCTCTTTCAGGAAGGCCGAGGCGCTGGCCGCCTTGATCGCGGACCGCCAGTCGTCGGGCATCACGATATCGGTTTCCGCATCATAGCCGTTGCCGGTGACCTCGGGGCCGGGGTCGATCCTGTTCTTCAGACCATGACGGATGCCCGCCAGAACCGTGGCCGCCACCAGATACGGGTTGGCATCCACGCCCGCGGGCCGGTGTTCGATCCGCCGCGCGCGGATATCGCCCGCCGGGATTCGCAGCGCAACCGAGCGGTTGTTGACACCCCAGGTCGGGCTGACCGGCGCGTAGGACTGGCTGGCAAAGCGGCGCCATGAATTCGCATGCGGCGCGAAGACCAGCATGCTCTCGCCCATGGTCTGGCGCAGCCCGCCGATAGCATGGCGGATCGTGTCGTTCCACTGGCCCTCGGTCTCTTCGACAAAGACATTGCGGCCCTGCCCGTCCTGCAGGGACACATGGAAATGCATCCCCGAACCCGCATAATCCTCATTCGGTTTCGCCATGAAACAGGCGGTCACCCCATGCAGCCGGGCATGCATCCGTACCAGCCGCTTCAGCCGCATCAGGTCATCCGCGGCCTGCATCACATCTTCGCGGTAATGCAGCGTCAGCTCATACTGCCCCGGCGCGAATTCCGAGATCAGGGTTTCCGCCTTGATTCCCGCGGCCTTGGCGCCGGCATAGATGTCGTTGAACAGCGGCAGCATGCCGTGCAGTTGGTCCACCGAATAGACATCAGTTTTCGAATTGCGCCGCCCGTCCAGCACATCGCGCGCGGGCACCATCTTGCCGTTCGGATCGCGGTCATTGGCCAGCAGGAAGAACTCCAGCTCGAAGGCGCCCGCGGGGAACAGCCCCTCCGTCGCCATCGCATCGACCTGCCGCTGCAGCGCGTGCCGCGGATCCGATGTCATGGGCGTGCCATCGAGATTGTAGAGCGTCAGGAATACCTCGCCCCGCGGCGGGTTGGTGCCCGCCAGCGGCACCAGCGTGCCCGGCACCGGCCAGGCCCGGCGGTCGCCGTCGCCCTGATCCCAGATCAGCCCGGTCTCATGCACATCCTCGCCGCAGATATCGAGGCCGAGAATCGAGATCGGCATGTGGCGGCCGGATTTGTAGATCGACAGAAGCTCGTGCCGCCGGATGATCTTGCCACGGCCGATGCCGTTCGAATCGTGCAGCACGATGTCGAACGCCTCGATCTCGGGGTGGGCGGCCAGAAAGGCCTCGGCCTCGGCGGGGGTGGAACCAGAGGGGCTGTGAGTCATGGCAGTCACGCGAAAAGCTGGGTCAGCAGGGCATCGAAGCGGGCGATCAGGCGGTCGATCTGCGCCTTTTTCGTGGCCGGGCTGACCAGCATCATGTTGTGGAAGGGGGCGATCAGACTGCCCCGGTTCAGAAGGCCCGTATGCAGCGCGGATTCCACCGCGGGCTGATGGGCATGGGCGGCCTCGGCCCCGTTCTTCAGGGGCCCCGGGGCGCAGATGAACTCCACCCGCGCGCCGACGCGGACGACATGCCACGGTGCGCCGTGACGGGCGATGACGGCGGACAGCCCCTCGGACAGCCGCGCCGCGCCCTTTTCCATATGGGCATAGGTCTCAGGCGTCATCACCTCGGACAAAGTGGCGACCAGACAGGCGAGTTGCATCGGATTGGCCGAAAGCGTGGTGCCCATGCCGCTGTGCCCCGCGGGACGGGCGGCATTGGCCGTCTCATACCGCTGGGCCACGGTGTCAGTCATGCCCCAGACCGCCGTTGGCATGCCCCCCGCCACGCATTTGCCGACCACGAACATATCCGGCGACAGGCCATGGACGCGGGTATAGCCGCCAAGACCGGAGGAAATCGTATGCGTCTCGTCGATGATCAGCAGCGCACCGGCCTTGGTGGCCAGATCGCGCAGCCCCGCATGAAAGCCCGGATCGGGCAGCACCATGCAGGAATTGGTCATCACCGGCTCCGTCAGGATGGCGGCCACGTCGCCTTGGGCCAGCGCGGCGGCAACGCCCGCCAGATCGTTGAATTCACAGGCCACGGCGCCATCGGTCATGTCGCGGATCTGGCCCAGCAGGCCGGGCCGGGTGACGGTCTGACCCTCGGCCAGCGCCACCATCACATCATCCACCGTGCCATGATAGCAGCCGTTGAAGACCAGCACCTTGGGCCGCCCCGTCACCGCCCGCGCCACGCGGATGGCATAGCGGTTGGCGTCGGTCGCCGTGGTGGCCACCTGCCAGCGCATCGGGCCAAAGGTCTGCGACAACAGCCGCCCGGCCTCCGCCGCCGCCTCGGACGGCAGCATATAGGTCAGGCCGCGCCGCGCCTGCTGGCGGATGGCGCGGGCGACCGGCGCGGGGGAATGGCCGAACATCGACCCGGTGTCGCCCAGACAGAAATCATCCAGCACCTGCCCGTCGATATCGGTGATCTTCGCGCCATGGGCCTTTTCGATCACCGGCAGATGCGGCATCGGCCAGTCGGTCATCCAATGCATCGGCACGCCGGACAACCAATGCGCCGCGCCCGCCTGCATCCGTTTCGCCGATTTCGGCCGGCTTTCGGCAAAGCGTGCGGCTTCGGTCGCGGCAAAGGCAGCAAGGCGGTCGCGCGGGATTCCGGCGATCAATTCGGACGACATGGACGGACCCTCCTGATCCCCTGTCTATGCCGCAGAATTTGATCAAAAATCAAGTGGCCTGACGGAGGAAGAAGACCGCTGCCATGACCAGCCCCACCAGCGTGATAAATATCCGCAGCGCCGTCATGCTGGGAATGCGCTTGGCCAGATGCGCGCCGCCCCAGCCGCCCAGGGCACAGGCCAGCCCGAGGATCAGCCCGTTCTCCCAGTCGATCACCCCTGCCACGGCATAGGTGGCGACCGAGACGCTGGACAGCACCGCCGACAGCAGGTTCTTCAGGCCATTCATCTGATGCAGCCGGGTGAAGCCCATGAAGCCGAAGGCCGCCAGCAGCATGATGCCCAGCCCGCCGTTGAAGTAGCCGCCGTAGATCGACACCACCAGCAAGAGGCCAAGCGCCGCCGGACGGGTCAGCGCCCCGCCCTGCCCCGTCACCCGCCGCACCAATGCCGGACCTGCGGCAAAGATCAGCGTGGCCGCCAGCAAAAGCCACGGCACCACGACCGAAAACACCTCATTCGGGGTGACCAGCAGCAGAAGCGCGCCCAAAAGCCCGCCGACGATCGCCATGGCCACCATGGCGCGCACCGGCACCGGGCTGGCGGCGCGGATTTCGTGGCGAAAGCCCCAGGCGCTGCCGATATAGCCCGGCAGCGCGGCCATGGTGGCCGTGGCGTTGGCCATCACCGGCGGCACGCCCACAAAGACCAGTGCCGGGAAGGACAGGAACGTGCCCCCGCCCGCCACCGCGTTCAGTGCGCCCGCGGCCAGCCCCGCCAGAATCAGGATGAGATGTTCCATTTCGCCCTCCGTTCGCAGCGGGCATTGCAGGAAACCAGATTGGTCTGCAAATTGGTCTGAATATCGGAGGTCGTGTGAAACAGGATCAGGTCATCGCGGCCTTGCGTCTGCGGGTCGAGGCGGCGGGCGGCAGCGGCACCCGCCTTCCGGCGGAGCGGGGGCTGGCGGCATTGCTGGGCTGCTCGCGGCAAAGCCTGCGCACAGCACTAGCCGTGCTGGAGGCGGAGGGTGCGCTCTGGCGGCATGTCGGTCAGGGCACCTTCCTCGGGCCGCGACCGCGCGGTCTGCCCCTGCGCGAGACGGTGCTGCTGACCGCCACCTCGCCGGCGCAGTTGATGCAGGCGCGTCTGATCGTGGAACCTCCGGTTGCAGCCGAGGCCGCCCGCGCCGCCGTCCCCGCCGATCTG
The DNA here is from genome assembly GCF_049445895.1 of Neotabrizicola sp. VNH66. Lineage (NCBI taxonomy): Bacteria > Pseudomonadati > Pseudomonadota > Alphaproteobacteria > Rhodobacterales > Paracoccaceae > Neotabrizicola > Neotabrizicola sp. VNH66. Next base: position 182,889 of record NZ_JBMSDW010000006.1, on the reverse strand, counting down.
GTCCGGCTGGAGGCGCTGTTGGCGCAGGGCCGCCACGCCCGCAACCGGCCCGAGGCGGAACAGGCCGATGCCGCATTTCACCGCGCGGTGGCGGAAACCGCGGGCAATCCGGTGCTGCTTGGACTTCTGGACTATCTGTCCGGCGCGCGGCGGCGGGCAGCCTGGCAGCAGGAATGGGAGCGCACTTACCGCCGCATCGGAGTGGCCGAATTCACCGCGGTGCATTCCGACCAGCATGCCGCCGTGGTGGCCGCCATCGCCGCGGGCGACGCGGCGCGGGCAGAGGCCGCAATGCGCGCCCATCTGAATACGTTCGCCGCAGCGATGGCTACGCCCATTTCCCCTCAAACCCTTCCGGCACCAGCACATTCTGCGGCCCGAAGGCGCTGATGTCGCGTTCGCCGCACAGGGCCATCGTGATGTCCATCTCCTGCCGGATCACCTCCAGCGCGCAGGTTACGCCCGCCCCGCCCATGGCGCCCAGCCCGTGGACAAAGGCCCGGCCGATCATCGTGGCATCCGCGCCCAGGGCCAGTGCCTTCAGCACGTCCTGCCCCGACCGGATCCCTGAATCGAGCCAGATTTCCGTCTTTCCCCCCACGGCGCGGCGGATGGCGGGCAGCGCGCGGATCGTGGACAGCGCCCCGTCCAGCTGCCGCCCGCCGTGGTTCGACACGACAATCGCATCGGCCCCGGCATCCACCGCCATCTGCGCGTCTTCGGCGTCCAGCACGCCCTTCAGCACGAACTTTCCCTTCCACTGATCGCGCAGCCGCACCACCTTGGACCAGTCCAGTTGCGGATCGAACTGTTCGTTGGTCCAGGCGGTCAGCTTCGCCAGATCGCTGACCCCCTTCACATGACCCACGATATTGCCGAAGGACCGCCGCGGTGTCCGCAACATGCCCAAGGACCAGCGCGGCTTTGTCATCATGTTCAGGATGTTGGGCAGCGTCAGCCGCGGCGGCGCCGTCAGCCCGTTCTTCACATCCTTGTGCCGTTGTCCCAGCACCTGCAGATCCAGCGTGACGACCAGCGCCGAACAGTCCGCCGCCCGCGCGCGTTCAATGATCGCATCGACGAAGTCCTCGTCCCGCATCACATAAAGCTGGAACCAGAACGGATCGGGGCTGGCGGCGTGCACATCCTCGATCGAACAGATCGACATGGTGGAGAGTGTGAAGGGCACCCCGAACTCCGCCGCCGCCCGCGCCGCATGGATCTCGCCATCCGGGAACTGCATCCCGGTCGATCCGACGGGCGACAGGCCGACCGGGATCGTCACCTTCTGCCCCAGCATGTGCCCGCCCAGCTGACGATCCGACAGATCGCGCGCCACCCGCTGCCGCAGCCGGATCTGCGCGAAATCCGAAGTGTTGTCGCGGAAGGTCTGCTCGGTATAGCTGCCGCTTTCGCAATAATCCCAGAACATCCGGGGGGCGCGGGCGCGGTGCAGGCGTTTCAGATCGTCAATACAGGTGATGACGGGCATTCCGGTCTCCGGGCAGGTCAGGCGGCAGTGATCAGCGCCGCAATCAGCGCGGGCACCCGGTCGTCGGTGCCAAGTGCGGGCAACAGGCGGCCCGGGAAGCGCGCCTCGGCCAGTGCGGCAGGCAGGTCATCCAGCACATGGCCGCCTGCCATGGCAAAGAACGGCAGACAGACGGCACCGGGGCCGTAGCCCCTGGCCTCGGCCAGTTGCGGGCTCTGGTCGATGAACGCGGCCTTCGCGGGAAGCCCGGTCTCTGCCACGATCCGCCCGGCCAAGGCCTGCGCGATCCGCGACGGCTCGGGCGATTTGAACGAGCCATGGGCCGCCAGCAGCACCTGATCACCGCCGCTTTCGCGCACCAGCGTCACCGCCAGTGCCTGCACCGCCTCGGCCGCGCCAAAGGGTGGCAGGATACGCCAGCCCACAGCGCCCGCCTCCTCCAGCCGGGCGGGAATCGCCGTGCGGGTGAACCAGCCCGCCGCCATGAACAGTGGAAAGACCACCCCCGGCGCAAGGCCCCCGGTGGCCAGCGCCAGCGCGCCCGGCTCCGCCAGCGTGGCAGCCGTGACCTGCCAGTCCGGCAGATGCGCCGCCACCCGCTGGGCCAGCCGCTCCAGCTCTGCCGCGGCAGGCAGCGGGTCCGAGGGCTGACCATGGGCCACGATCAGCGCAGTCCTCATCCCTTGTCCCCGGTCAGCGCCCTGCGGCAATGGTCGATGAAGGCGCGGATGGTCAGCGCCCCCCGCGCCCCTTCGGCGAGCGCTAGGCCAAGGTTCAGCGACGGCACGCCCTCCAGCGGCACCAGCCGCAACGCCCGCCCGTCCGGCGCCGTCTCCGGCGCAGGTTGGATGTTGGCGATAGAAAAGCCGAAGCCATTGGCCACCATGGCGCGCATGACGCTGATGTCGCGCGTGCGTTCCACGATCTTCGGGCGCAGGGACAGCGGGCGGAACACATCAAGGAAGTAATCCGAGGAAAACGGCAGATCCAAGAGCACCATCGGATGCGGCGCCAGATCGGCCGCCGTCACCGACGCGCGCGCGGCCAGCGGATGCTCGGCCGCGAACAAGGCATAGGGCGGCAAGGGCAACAACGGCTCGAACCGCAGATCGGCGGGGATATCAAGATCATAGGTCAGCGCCACATCGAAATGCGCCTGCCGCAGCCCCTCGAAAATCTCGGCCTGATGGCGCTCGAACTGCCGGAACTCCACCTCGGGGTAAAGATCGGTGAAACTGCGGCGCAGCCCGGGCAGCACCACCTGCGCAAAGGTCTGCAGACAGGCCACCGAAAGCGGACCGCGCACCTTGCCGGTGATCTCATTCGCCAGATCGTTCAGCCGGGCGGCGGCGGTCAGCACCGCCCGCGCCTCGGCCACGAACTGCCGCCCGCCCTGGGTCAGCGACAGGCCCTGCGCATGGCGGCGCACGAAAAGCGGCAGGCCGAATTCCTGCTCCAGCTGCGCAATCGCGACCGAGATCGAGGGCGACGAGACATTCACCCGGTCCGCCGCGGCAGCAATCGACCCGGTCTCGCCCACGGCGACCAGATATTCCAGCTGTCGAAGGGTGAACCGCAGGGCCATGGCGGGAAAATAGCCCGGCCCCGCGGGGCGCGAAAGCTCATTCGTCGCCGGGCACCCCGTAAGAGGGCGCCGCACGCGGGTCTTTCGCGCGCTGGATATAGGCCGCCATTTGCGGGGCATAGACCTCCCACGCGCGGGCCACCGCCTCGATGGGCCGGGCGGCATCGTCCCAGTCGCAGCGGAGCGAGGCCACGGGCCAGCTTTCCCGGTCGACGATCAGCAGACCCGCCGAATGCACCGGCCCCGCCTCGCCCCCCGCCGCAGCCCCGGCCAGAAGCGCGGCCACCAGACGGTCGCCGAAATCGCCGCCCGCCGCGGTAAAGCCCGCCACCATGGCCGCGGGTACCCCGTCATGCGCCAGAAGATTGCCGCCCGCGATCACCCCCGCACCTTCGGCCACCGCCCAGGTCCCGAGAATATGCCGGCCCGAGTGATGCGCGACACGCCCCGCCCCGTCCACCACCATCAGCTGACGGTAATCGACATGCGGCGCCTCCCCCACCACCTGCGCCACCGCCTCTGCCGCCGGGGCACCGCCCGCCATCAGCTCCAGTAGCCGCGGCCCGAGCGCAGGATCGGTGATGTTCTGGCTCGCCGCCACGCCCGCCCCCGCCCGGGCATGGGCACAACGCGCCGCCACCGCGGGCGAAGAGGATGAAATCACCATGCCGAAACGGCCGGTCTCAGGACAACGGGCAAGAAGGGAAAAGGTCATGCGTCAGCCTTTATGGCCGCGCGCCGGGGGTTTCACACCCCCGGACCCCCGTGGGATATTTATGCAAACTGGAAAGGCTCATTCCACTTTGTCCAAATATCCTCGGGGAGTCCGGGGGGCGAAGCGCCCCCGGGGCGACGGATCAGTCGGGGATCACGGCGGTGGCGTCGATCTCCACCAGCCAGTCGGGGCGGGCCAAGGCCACCACGGTCAGGCCGGTGCAGACCGGATGTACGCCGCGGATATATTCGCCCATGGTGCGATAGACCGCCTCACGGTGGCGGACATCGGTCAGATAGACCACCAGCTTGGTCACGTGCTCCATCTTGCCGCCGCATTCCTCGACCAGCTGGCGGATGTTCTGCATGACCTTGTGGGTCTGCTCCACCGGGTCGTGGCTTTCGATGTTCTTTGCCGTATCCAGATCCTGCGGGCACTGGCCGCGCAGAAAGATGGTGGTGCCGCCCTTGGCCACCACCGCCTGCGCCAGATCATTGTCCAGCTTCTGTTCGGGGTAGGTGTCCTTGGTGTTGAACTTACGGTGGCGGTAGTGGGCCATCGGGCCGGTCCTTTCAGGTTGATCAGGCGTCCGCCGGGATGCGCGCGGCGATCCAGCTGGCGAATTCGAAATTGGGCCGCTCCAGATGGCTGAGCGCGCCCGGCTCGGACAGCCCCGCCTTAAGCCCGCGGAACACCCGCTCGACGCAGCCCTTGTCCTCGATGTTCACATCGTCCAGCAGCGTGCGCAGCGCGGTCAGATGCGCCTCGGCATCCGGATCGGCGCACCAGTCCGCGCTCATCCCGCCGCCATAGAGGACCTTCACATGGTCCGGCCCGTCGGGCGTCAGGCAGAGATACCAGAAATAGCCCGGCGTCAGCGTGATCATCAGCGAGGGATAGATCGACAGCAGCCAGGTGATCCGGCGCTGATCGCCGGTCAGCCTGGTGTTCGAGGGATGCGCCAGCGACAGCGGCAGTGAGTCGTTCTTGACGATCCAGTGATAGTTGAAGGCCGGGAACCCCTCGGGGCAGGTCATCTTCAGCAGGTCCACCGTGCCGCCGATCGTATCCGCATGGCAGACCGGCAGGTGGTAGCTTTCCATGAAATTCTCTGCCAGCACCTTCCAGTTGGTGTTCCAGCGGAATTCCTGGCGGAAATGCTCCTGATAGCTGGCCATGTCGAGGTAGCCCACAAGCCCCTCGACATCTTTCAGCACCGCATGCGGGTCGGGGGCATCGGGGTTCAGCGTGACCATGATCCAGCCCAGCCAGTCCACCACCCGCACCTGCGGCAGCGCCACATCGGTCTTGCAGAAGCTTTCGTTCAGCGTCATCGCGGGCGCCCCGCGCAGGGTGCCGTCCAGATTGTAGGTCCAGGCGTGATAGGGGCAAACGATGGAGCGGGTGGTGCCGCGGCCTTCCAGCAGCGTGCTCATCCGGTGGCGGCAGACGTTGGACAACCCGCGCAACGCGCCTTCGCGGTCGCGCAGGATGATCACCGGCTCGCCTGAAATCTCCATCGTCATATAGTCGCCCGGTGCCTTCAGCGCATCGGCGCGGCCCGCGCAGAGCCATTCCTTGCCGAAGATATGGGTCTGTTCCGCCTGTTCGAATTCGGCCGAGGTATAGACCGATTTCGGCATCGCCCGCGCCCGTTCGAACGGGACCGAGACATTGGCGCGCAATTCCTGAATGGGGGTCAGGGCGGGGTCGTGGCTGGTCATCGGCTCTCTCCGCTGCAAAGGCTGGGCCCGGTTCGCCGCAAACACTCCGGCCCCGGCGCAGCACCTGTCAAGCAGGACCGCGGACCGAATCCGGCAGGCGGGCAGAACCCGCCCGCAAAACAGACTGCCGGGATTTAACTTTGGAAAAAAGAAACGTTCACCGCAGCGCGGATTAGGCCTGTCCTAATCCATCAGAACGAGGCCCGCAGCGCGGCGGCAAAGGCCTGCGCCAGCAGGGGGGTAGATTCCGCCTCATAATGCACACCGTCCACGGGCGAGACCTGAACCACCTGCCCTGCATCGACGAAGGCCGTACCGTTGCGGGCGGCCATGGCGCCGATCCGGTCGGCCATATCGCGGGACTTGGCCGCGCCGCCGCGGAAGATCTCGGCCAGACAGCCGGTTTCCAGAATGGGCGGCGGGGCCACCACCAGCACCCCCGGCGCCCCGCCCATCGGCCCCGCGCCCGAAGCGCGGATCACCCGCACCAGCCGCTCCAGCGACAAGGCGATGTCACCCGCATTCACGCTGAAGCGTTCCTTCAGGTCATTGGTGCCCAGCATCAGCAGAACCACATCAACCGGCCGGTGGCTTTCCAGAACCGACGGCAGCACTGTCAGCCCGTTGCGATGCGCCCCTTCGATCGGGTCGTCGTGCAGCGTGGTGCGGCCGGGATGGCCTTCGGCAATCACCTCCCAGTCCGGCAGGGCGGCGGCAAGCTGCGTGGTCCAGCGGTGCGGGCGGGAAAACCGGCCAAGCGCGCCAAGGCTGTGCATCGGCATGGTGCCGTGGGTGTTGCTGTCGCCATAACACAGAAGGGTACGGGTCGGGGTGGCAGGCTGCATGTCCGGAACTTTCAGGCTGTTGGCGCGCGGTGCGGATCAGCCGACCCTGCGCCCCTCGGCATCGAGGATAAGGCTGCCGTCCTCTTTGTAAAGCGGTCCGGGCGGCAGGCGGTCCAGAAGGTCCAGCACCCGTTCGGACGGGCGGCACAAGGCGGTTCCCTTTGCGGTGCGCACGAAGGGGCGGTTGACCAGCACCGGATGCTCCAGCATGGCCGCGATCAACGCGGCATCGTTTACGGCGGGATCGGTCAGGCCCAGTTCCTCGGCCGGGCTGCGCGACAGGCGCAAAGCCTCGCGCGGGGTCACCCCGGCCGTGGCGAACAGGTCCTGCAACAGCGCGGCGGTCCAGCCCGCCTGCTGGTAGTCGATGACCAACGGCTCCGCCCCGGCGGCGGTCAGGATGGCCAGCACATTGCGCGAGGTGCCGCAGTCCGGATTGTGCCAGATCGTGGCACGGGCGGGGGAATCGGTCATATCTTGGCTCCTTTGGCATCATCTGCGAACAGCCAGCCCGCCAGTACGGCCCCGGCTGCCGCCCCGGCAAGCTGGGCCAGAACAAATCCGGGCACATCCAGGGGACGGATGCCCGCGAAAGTGTCGGTCAGGCTGCGGGCCAGCGTTACCGCCGGATTGGCAAAGCTGGTCGAGGCGGTGAACCAGTAGGCCGCCGCGATGTAAAGCCCGACCAGCGGTGCCACTGCATCGGGCCGGTGGCGCTGCGCACCGAGCACCGTCATGACCAGCCCGAACGTCGCCACACCCTCGGACAGCCATTGTGCCGCACCCGTCCGCACGGTGGCCGCGGTCTGGATCAGGGCCATGTCGAACATCCCATGCGCCAGCAATGTGCCGGCCATGCCGCCCGCCAGCTGCACGGCGATCCGGATCAGCGCATCGGGCAGAGAAAGCGCACGGCGCAGCAGAAACACAAGACTGACCGCCGGGTTCATATGCGCGCCGGATACCGGGCCAAGGGTCATGATCAGCACGACCAGAATCGCCGCCGTCGCCAGCGTATTGGCCAAAAGCGCCACCCCGTGATCGGGCGAAAGCCGGTCCGCCATGATGCCCGACCCGACCACGACCGCCACCAGCAATGCCGTCCCCAGCCCCTCGGCCACGATCTCGCGCGATGTCATCCTGTCCCCGCTTTTGTGCAGTCCTCTATGACCGGACAGCAACAGGATCATGACACCCCCGAACCGAGAGGATCACGGGATCACTTCGAACCGGTCCACATCGACAAGGCCATGGTCGGTGATCTTCAGATGCGGGATCACCGGCAGGGCAAGGAAGGCCAGTTGCAGGAAGGGTTCCTCCAGCGTGACCTCAAGGCTGCGGGCGGCGGCGCGGAGCGCTGTCAGATCGTCGCGCACCTGTTCAAAGGGATTCAGGCTCATCAGCCCGGCCACCGGCAGCGGCAGTTCGGCCAGCACGCGGCCGCCTTCGACCACGACGAAACCGCCCTCGATCTCGGACAGGCGGTTCGCGGCCAAAGCCATGTCGTCATAGTCGGCACCCACCACGGCGATATTGTGGTGGTCGTGGCAGACGGTTGAGGCGATGGCCCCCCGCTTCAGGCCGAACCCCTGAACAAAGCCGGTGGCGCGGTTGCCGTTCTTGCCGTGCCGTTCGATCACAGCGATCTTCACCAGATCGCGCGCCAGATCGGGGCGCTTGTCGCCATCCACCGGCGGGATGTCAAAGGTCAGGTGCGGCGTGATGATCTTGCCCGGCAGAATGCCGATGACCGGGGTTTCGGTGCGGTTGCCGGGGGTGCGGAAATCCGTGGCCGTCACCTTCGGCGCCTTGACGGAGTTCCGGGCCACTGGCGCCACCTCCTGCCGGGCGGCAAAGGCCTCATCCGTCAGTTCCACACCCGCGGCAAAGACCCGGGTCGCGTGGCAGCCTTCAAGGCTGTCGATCACGGCGATATCGGCGCGTTTGCCCGGCGCGATCAGGCCGCGGTCCTTCAGCCCGAAGGCCTCGGCCGCGGACAGGCTGGCCGCGCGGTAGACGGCCAGGGGCGGCGCGCCAAGCGCGATTGCCGTGCGGATCATATAATCCAGATGGCCATGCTCGGCGATGTCCAGGGGGTTCCGGTCATCGGTGCAGAGGCTCAGATAGGGTGCATGCCGTTCGGTCAGCAAGGGCGCCAGCGCATGCAGGTCCTTGGACACCGACCCTTCGCGGATCAGCACCCGCATCCCCTTGCGCAGCTTCTCCAACCCCTCTTCGGCGGTGGTCGCCTCATGCTCGGTGCGGATGCCCGCGCTGATATAGCCGTTCAGGTCATTGCCGCGCAGCAGGGGGGCATGGCCGTCGATATGGCGGCCGCGGAACGCCTCCAGCTTCTCCAGACAGCCGAGATCCTTCATCAGGACACCGGGAAAGTTCATGAATTCGGCCAGCCCGATGCCATGCGGATGGCCGATGAAGGGCACCAGATCCGCCGCATCCAGCTGCGCGCCCGCGGTTTCCATATGGGTCGACGGCACGCAAGAGGACAGTTGCACGCGGATGTCCATCAGCACCCGTTCGGCACAGTCAAAGAAATACTGCAGCCCCGTCACGCCGCAGACATTGGCAATCTCATGCGGGTCGCAGATCGCCGTGGTCACGCCGCGGGGCGCCACGCAGCGTTCGAATTCGAACGGGGTGACGAGCGAGCTTTCGATATGCAGATGCGTGTCGATGAACCCGGGCACCAGAATGCGGCCGGACACGTCAACTTCCTGCCTGCCGGAATAGCGGCCGAAGACGCCGACAATGGTATCGCCGCAGATCGCCACATCGGTTTCCACCAGATCGCCGGTGATCAGGTCGAACACCCGCCCGCCCTTCAGCACAAGATCGGCGGGGACAATTCCCCGGCCCTGATCAATCAGATCGGCAAGCGGTTGCGGCATGGCACTCTCCTTTCCGGTCAGCAAACCGCGAAGCCCGCCCCGCGTCCAGAGGGGATTGCATCCCCCGCCCGCCCGTGATTCACCGGGGCGGCAAGGAGAGACCCATGCGCCCGCTGCGCGGCATCGCCCTGAAACTGGCTTCGGTCATCGTGTTCATCGTCATGTCGGCGATGATCAAAAGCACCTCGGACCATGTGCCGGGCGGACAGGCGGTGTTCTTCCGGTCGTTCTTTGCAATTCCCGTGATCGTGGTCTGGCTGGCCCTGCGGCGTGAGTTGCGGACCGGGTTCACCACCGCCGATCCCCTTGGCCATGTCTGGCGCGGCTTTGCAGGCACCATGGCCATGGGCCTTGGGTTTTCCGCGCTGGCCTATCTGCCCTTCCCCGAAGTGACGGCCATCGGCTATGCCGCGCCGCTGCTGACGGTGATCTTTGCCGCCATGTTCCTGAACGAGAAAGTCGGCCTCTTCCGCATCGCCACCGTCTTTCTGGGCCTGATCGGCGTGCTGATCGTGGTCTCGCCCCGGCTGTCGGTGCTGCAGGGGGGCGATACCGGCCATACGCAGGCTTTCGGCGCGACTCTGGTCCTGTGCAGCGCTTTGTTCGCAGCACTGGCGCAGGTCTTCGTGCGCAAGATGGTGGCGACCGAGAAGACAGCGACCATCGTCTTCTGGTTCTCCTTCACCGCCTCGGTCCTGTCCTTGTTCACCATTCCTTTCGGCTGGGTGGTGCCCACGCTGCGCGAGACGCTGACGCTGATCGGCGCGGGGCTTCTGGGGGGTCTCGGCCAGATCCTCCTGACCTCGGCCTACCGTGAGGCGGATGCCTCGCTGGTGGCGCCGTTCGACTATGCCTCGATGCTGTTTGCGCTGGCGATCGGCTGGTTCGTGTTCGCTGAAATGCCGACATGGACCATGCTTCTGGGCGCCGGGATCGTCATTCTTGCCGGCATCCTGATCATCTGGCGCGAGCGGAAGCTGGGTATCGCCCGCGCCCGGCAGCGCAAGTCGATGACGCCGAACGGCTGACACCCGCCCTCCTCCGGCCGGACTTGCGCAGCCGGGGCCGCCGCAGCAGACTGCGGGTCCGGACTGCGAGAGGTGCCCCATGACGCCCGAAGGACTTGCCCGCCTGATCCTTGCCCGCGCCGATGGCCCGGGCCGGTTCCTTGTCGCGCTGGCCGGGCCGCCCGCGGCGGGGAAATCCACGCTGGCCGCCGATCTGGCCGCCCGTCTGCCCGATGCCCGCGTGGTGCCGATGGACGGGTTCCATTACGACGACCGCGTGCTGGAGGCCCGGGGCCTGCGGTCGCGCAAGGGCGCGCCGGAAACCTTTGACGCCATGGGGTTCCTGCATCTCCTCCGCCGTCTGCGCGACGAAGACGAGGTGGCAATCCCGCTTTTCGACCGCGATCTGGAGATTTCGCGCGCCGGGGCGGATATCGTCCTGCCCTCGGACCGCATCCTGATTGTCGAGGGCAATTATCTGCTCTTGGACCGCGCGCCGTGGACGCAGGCGGCAGCGCTGTTCGATCTGACCGTTTTCGTCGAGGTGCCGGAAGAGGAGCTCGTCCGTCGCCTGACCGACCGCTGGCGCCACCACGGCCGCCCGGATGCCGCCCAATGGATCGAAAGCAACGACCTGCCGAACATCCGCACCGTGCTGACCGGATCGACCCCGGCGGAAATCGTGCTGCGTCCGGCCTGACGGGCCGATTCCGGACGTGACCGGCGGCGACGCGGGCGCTAGCGTCGCGCCAGATCAACGCGAGGGAGGATTGAAGATGAAAACGCTTGGGGGGCTGGCCGCCGCCCTGTCGACACTGCTTGCGCTGCCGGCCGGGGCCGAAGAGCTGGGCGGCCGCTACGGCTGCTGGATCGGCGGGCTGACGATGAACCTTGGCACCATCGAGATCGAGGGCACCACCTACCGCGGCCCCGCCTTCGATAACCAGTGGGAGGGCGACTATGCCTTCGACACCGACGGGCAGGTCATCAACTGGGGCGGCCCCTTGGGCGGGATCACCGCCGCGGGCAAGGTGGTCAGCACCGTCCTGACCAAAGAGGGCTTTGATATCACCATCCAGAACAGCGACAGCGGAAATTTCCAGACCATCAGCTGCTTGGCCGAATAGGTCGCAGCCGGTTTCGGTTGAAAACACACGTCAGGCAGGCAATAACGGCGCAACCCGCCGCGACGGACGCAGTTTTCTGCGACCCACGCACCCCGCCACGACGAGGAACCCCGCCCGATGTCTCCAGTGCTGATTGCCGCGCTTCCCTTCCTTGGTGCGCTGCTGCCCGGTCTTGCCCTGCGCTTTGGCCGGTCGGCCGCGGCGGGGGCGGCGGCGCTGGCCACCGCTCTGGCGCTGGCGGGGCTTCTGTCCCATGCACCCGATGTGATGGCGGGCACCACGATCATGACGCGTCTGGACTGGATGCCGCAGATTGGCCTGTCCGCCAGTTTCCGGATCGACGGGCTGGCGTTCCTTTTCGCCGGGCTGATCCTTGGCATCGGCCTGCTGATCACCCTCTACGCCCGGTTCTATCTGGATGAGACTGAGGATTTCGGCCGCTTCCTGACCTATCTGATGCTGTTTCAGGGGGCGATGACGGGGATCGTCCTTTCCGACAACATCCTGATGCTGCTGGTCTTCTGGGAGCTGACTTCGCTGACCTCCTTCCTGCTGATCGGCTGGTGGGGCCACCTGCCCGAGGGGCGGCAGGGCGCGCGGATGGCGCTGGCCGTCACCGGCGGCGGCGGGCTGGCGATGATCGCGGGCATGCTGATCCTGGGCCAGATCGCCGGCAGCTATGAGATTTCGCAGATCATCCACAAGGCGGCCGAGATTCAGGCCAGCCCGCTGTATCTGCCCGCGCTGGTGCTGATCTGTCTGGGCGCCTTTACCAAATCGGCGCAGTTCCCGTTCCACTTCTGGCTGCCGCATGCGATGGCGGCGCCGACGCCCGTCTCGGCCTATCTGCATTCGGCGACCATGGTGAAGGCGGGGCTGTTCCTTCTGGCCCGCCTCTGGCCCGCGCTGGCGGGCACGCCGGAATGGACGGCCATCGTCGCCACCGCCGGACTGGTCACCATGCTGATCGGCGCGAAGATCGCCTTCTTCAAGGATGACATGAAGGCGCTGCTGGCGTTTTCCACCGTCAGCCATCTGGGCCTGATCACCTTCCTTCTGGGCCTTGGCACCGAAGAGGCCGCCACCGCCGCCGTGCTGCACATCCTGTGCCATGCCAGTTTCAAGGCGGCGCTCTTCATGACCGCGGGGATCGTGGACCACGCCACCCACACCCGCGACCTGCGCCGTCTGGGCGGGCTGCGCCGCGCCATGCCGCTGACCTTTGCCGTGGCTCTGGTGGCCAGCCTGTCGATGGCGGGCATTCCGCCGCTGAACGGCTTTTTGTCGAAAGAGGCGATGCTGGAGAATGCGGCCCATGTGCAGGCCTTCGGCACCGGCTGGCTGGTGCCGCTGTTGGCGACCTTTGCCGCGCTGTGGTCGGTGGCCTATTCCTTCCGCTTTCTGGCCCATGGCTTCCTTGGTCAGCCACGCGAGGTGTTTCACCATCCGCCGCATGATCCTGGCCCCGGCCTGCTGGCGGCGCCGGTCCTGTTGGTGATCCTTGTCATCGTCTCCGGCCTGTTTCCGATGCAGACCTTTGGCCCTCTGGTCGATGTCGCCGCCTCGGCGGTGACGGGCACGCCGGTCCACGCAAAGCTGGCGCTGTGGCACGGGGTTGAGACGCCCGCGCTCTGGATGTCGCTGGCGGCGGTCGGCGGCGGGCTGATGCTGCTGGGCCTCTGGCCACGGCTGCGCGCGATATGGGATGCCAGCCCGCGCCCCGAAGCGAAGCCGATGTTCGATGCGATCATCGCCGCGCTGGCCCGCCTTGCAGGCGTGTTTGGCGACGGGATGCATGACGGCAGCCTGCCGCGCGCGATGTGGACCTCGGTCCTGACCATGCTGGCCGTGGGGCTCTTCGCCTTTGCCGGCGCGCCCTTCCTGCCCGGCACGCGCGAGATGCTGCCGCCCACGCTGGCCGCCGCCGTGGGCGCGCTGATCCTGCTGCTGGCCACCGGGGCGGTGGCTTTCCTGCACCGCAACCGCGCGCTGTCGCTGCTGTTGACCGGGATTGTCGGGCTGTTGCTGGCCGGGGCCTTTGCCCTCTTCTCCGCCCCCGACCTTGCGCTGACGCAGATCACGGTCGAGGTGGTGGCCATCCTCCTGATGCTTCTGGCGCTGAACTTCCTGCCGCGGGAAACCCCGCGCGAAAGCCTGCCGTGGCGGCGCTTGCGCGACGCGGCGGTGGCCGGGGTCGCGGGCCTTGGCACCGGGGCGCTGGCCTGGGCGGTGATGATGCGGGACTTCGCCTTCGATCCCGTCTCTGCCTTCCACTGGGCGCAGTCCAAACCCGGCGCGGGCGGCACCAATGCGGTGAACACGATCATCGTGGACTTCCGCGGCTATGACACCTTTGGCGAGATCACCGTGTTGGGCATTGCTGCGCTGGCGATCTTTGCCATGGCCGACACGCTGCTGCGCAGCCCCGCCGCGGTGGTGCGGCTGCGGCAGCTGGACACCGGCGGCAATGCGGGCGACCCGCATCCGGCCATGCTGATCGCGGGGACCCGGTTCCTGCTGCCACTGGCCATGACGGTCGCGCTGTATATCTTCCTGCGCGGCCACAACCTGCCGGGGGGCGGCTTTGTCGCCGGTCTGGTCGTGTCGATCGGGCTTTTGCTGCAATACCTCGCCTCGGGCTATGTGTGGTCGGACGCCCGCGCGCGGATCAACCCCCATGCCCTGATCGGCGCCGGTGTGCTGACCGCCGTTCTGGGCGGGGCCGGGGCATGGGCGTTCGGCCTGCCCTTCCTGACCTCGGGCTATACCTATGTCCACCTGCCCCCCATCGAAGAGTTCGAGCTGGCCACCGCCGCGATCTTTGATCTGGGCGTCTTCCTCTGCGTCCTTGGCGCGGTGGTGCTGGCCATTGCCAGCCTGTCGCGGCTGGCACAGCGCACCCCCGATGCCGAACCCGCCCAACGCGAGGAGGCCCTCTGATGGAAGCGCTGCTTGCCCTGACCATCGCCGCGCTGACCGCAACCGGGGTCTACCTCATGCTGCGGCTGCGGACATTCCCCGTCATCCTTGGACTGACATTCGTCAGCTATGCGGTGAACCTGTTCCTCTTCATCGCGGGCCGGGTCAAAACCGGCGCGCCGCCCATCGTCGGCCAGACCGATCTGCCCGCCGATCCGCTGCCGCAGGCCTTGGTGCTGACCGCCATCGTCATCTCCTTCGGGATGACGGCGGTGATCGTCCTGATGGCCGTGGGCACAAGGTTCGAGACCGGAGAGGACCGCATCAACCCGCCCCGCACCGATGAGACCGAAGACGCCGCGGGAGACCGGACATGAGCCACTGGATCATCCTTCCCGTCGTTCTGCCGGCCACACTCGGCGCGCTGATCGTCCTGCTTGCCCGCCGCAACCTCGGGCTGGCGCGGCTGCTGTCGGGTCTTGGCACGGCGGCGCTGGTCGTGCTGGCACTGGCGCTGCTGCGCCATGCCGGGGCGGAAGGGGCCGAGCTTTACCGGCTGGGCGACTGGCCCACACCCTTTGGCATCGTGCTGATGCTGGACCCGCTGTCGGCGTTGATGCTCTTGCTGACAGCCGTTCTGGCGGGGGCCACGCTCTGGCAGGCCATCGCCACCGGCTGGGACACCAAGGGCGCACATTTCCACGCGCTTTGGATGTTTCAGCTGATGGGGCTGAACGGCGCCTTCCTGACCGCAGATGCCTTCAACCTCTTCGTGTTCTTCGAAGTCATGCTCATCGCTTCTTATGGGCTGATGGTCCATGGCGGCGGAGGGGAGCGGCTGCGCGCGGGCGTGCAATATGTGGCGATCAACCTTGTCGGATCGACGCTGTTCCTGTTCGCGCTGGCCACGATCTATGCCGTGACCGGCACGCTGAACATGGCGGATATCGGCCAGCGTGTGGCCCTGCTGCCCGAAGGTGATTTCGCGCTGATCCGGGTGGCGGCCGTGCTGTTCCTGATGGTCTTTGCCGTCAAGGGCGCGCTGGTGCCGCTGCAGTTCTGGCTGCCCGGCACCTATGCCAATGCACCGGGCGTGGTGGCGGCCCTGTTTGCGGTGATGACCAAGGTGGGCGCCTATGCGGCGATCCGCACCGGCACGGTGATCTTTCCCTCCAGCGCCCCCGCCATCGGGTCGCTCTTGTCCGATCTTCTGATGCCGGCCGCACTGATCACGCTGGCGGTCGGGGCGGCGGGGGTGCTGGGCACCCGCAGCCTGCCGCGGCAGGCGGCCTTTGCGGCGCTGTCGTCGATGGGGCTGACCTTTGCCGCGCTGTCGGGGTTCCAGACCGCGGGCCTGTCGGCGGCGCTGTATTACATCCTGCATTCCACGCTGGCGGGCGCGCTGATGTTCCTTGTGGCAGACCTTGTGGCGGCGCGCGGCGGGCGGCTGGACGGCACCGGCCCGCGGCTGCCCGGCACGCTGGCCGTGGCCTTCTTCCTTGCGGCCATCGCCACGGCGGGGCTGCCGCCGCTATCAGGCTTTCTGGGCAAGCTTTACGTGATGGAGGCGCTGCGAGATCAGGCGGCGCTGGTCTGGCCGGTGGTTCTGGGCGGCGCGTTCCTGATGATCCTTGGTCTTGCCCGTGCCGGTTCGGCACTGTTCTGGAAGCCGCAAGGCGCCGCAGCCGCCCCTCTGCCCGGTCGGGAGCTGACCGGACCTGCCCTGCTTCTGGCCGGGCTTGTCGCCATGACGCTGGCCGCCGGACCGCTGACCCGCGGGCTGGAGACGGTGGCGGCCGGGCTGGCCGATCCTGCCGATTACATCCGCGCCAATGACCTGCCGCCCCCGCCGCCCTTTGCCGCACCGGGAGACGCGCCATGATCCGCCGCCTGCTGCCCCATCCCGGCCTGTCCGGATTCCTTGTGCTGTTCTGGCTGATCCTTGCCGGAAGCTGGGGCTTGGGAAGCCTGCTTCTGGCGCTGGCCGTGGGCGTTGTGGTGCCGCTGATCGTCGCCGCATGGTGGCCCGAACGGCCCCGGCTGCGCGCCCCTCTTGGTCTGGTGACCTATACGCTGATCGTGGTCTGGGATGTGATCCGCGGCTGTTTCACCGTGGCGCGGGTGATCCTGTTCCTGCCCGCCGCCCAGATCCGCACCGCCTGGGTGGTGGTGCCGCTTGATCTGGACAGCCCCGAGGCGATTGCCCTGCTGGCCGGGACCATCACCATGACGCCCGGCACCCTGACCGCGGATTATTCCGCCGACGGGCGGGCGCTGCTGGTCCACAGCCTGCATGCCCCCGATCCCGATGCCGTGCGCGATGAGATCAAGACCCGGTATGAGGCCCGCCTGCAAAGGATCTTCGGATGACATTCCTGCCCTATGCACTTGATTTCGCTATCGGCTGCTTTGCGGTCGCGCTGCTTTTGAACCTCTGGCGGTTCACCACGGCCCCTACCCTGACCGACCGGGTGCTGACGGTGGATACGATGACGGTGAACATCATCGCGCTGATCACCCTTTACGGGGCTGCGACGGCGCAGGCGATGACATTCGAGGCGGCGATGCTCTTCGCCATGACCGGCTTTGTCGGCACGGTGGCCTGGTGCAAATACATCCTGCGGGGGAGCATCATCGAATGATGACCACGGTTCTGGATCTGGTGCTGTCCGCGCTTCTGGTGATGGGCGGGGTGTTCGGACTGATCGGCAGCATCGGCCTGCTGAAACTGCGCGATGCGATGCAGCGGCTGCATGCGCCGACCAAGGCCACCACTCTGGGCGTCGGCACTGCGCTGATTGCGGCAGGCGCGACCATGGCCGCGGGCGCCGGTGCCGGGGCGTGGAAAGAGGTGCTGGTGACCTTCTTCCTGTTCGTGACGGCGCCGCTCTCGGCCTTTGCCATGGCGCGCAGCCATCTGTGGCGCAACATCCGCAAGGCGGACCTGCCGCCGACCGGCACCGCCGCGGGCTGGGCCGTTCTGGAGGGCGCCACCCCGCCCGATCCGCGCGGCTGATGCGTCGCAGGGGGGCGCTGCCCCCCGGCTTCGCCTCCCCCCGGGATATTTGGGCAAACTGGAATGGGCAGAGGGTTCAGCCCATCCGGGCCGCCACATCCAGCATGCGGTTGGAAAAGCCCCATTCATTGTCATACCAGCCGAAGACCCTGAGCAAGCCCTGCGGCGTGGCGCGGGTTTCCGGGCAGGCCATGACGATGGATTCCGGCCGCGCCCGCAGGTCGGAAGAGACGAGGGGTTTGTCGGTGGCGCCGATCACCCCGCCTGCCGCGCGGAAGGCGGCGTTCACCTCGTCGACCGCGGGCTTTGCCTCGGTCAGAACGGCCAGATCGACGCAGGAGACGCTGGCCGTGGGGACGCGCACCGCCTGTCCCTGCAGCCGCCCGGCGATCTGCGGCAGCACCCGGTCCACAAGGCGCGAGGCGCTGGTCGTCGTGGGCACCATCGACAGGGCCGCGGCGCGGCTGCGCGCGGGTTCGGCCGCGGGGGCGTCCACGGTGGGCTGGCTGCCGGTGTAGCAATGCACCGTGGTCATGCTGCCGGTGACAAGGCCCCAGCGGTCATGGATCAGCCGCGCCAGCGGGGCCAGCGCATTCGTCGTGCAGCTGGCGTTGGACACGATCCGCTGATCCGTCAGCCCGGCGTCGTTGGCCCCCAGCACCACGGTCAGATCGGCGCTGTCGGACGGGCCGGACACCAGCACCCGCGCAGCCCCCGCTGCCAGCCCGCGGCCCGCGACGGCACGGTCCCCGGCGCGGCCGGTGCATTCCATCACCACCGCCACGCCGCTGAGGTCCAGCGTGGAGATATCCGCCGTGCGGTAGAGCGGCAAAGCGCGGCCATCCACCACGAGCGCGCCGCCCTCCAGCCCAACGGTGCCGCGCCACGGGCCGAAGACCGAATCGTATTCGAAGAGATAGGCGCACATCTCGGGCGCAGCGATGTCGTTGATCCCGGCAATCTCCAGCCCCGGCCAGCGGTCGGGCGCCTGCGCCCAGGCCCGCAGGACCGAACGGCCGATCCGGCCGAACCCGTTGATGAAGACGCGCATCCCTGCCTCCGCCGCTTTTGCGCGCAGTCTGAGCACGCCGCAGGCAGGCCCGCAAGCGGTGATGCAAAATTTGATCAAACTGACGCAGGCCGCGCGTTTTCGCTTTGCGCGACAGGCGGAATGGGTTTTCATCCCGCCGTTCCCGTGCAGGAGATGTCATGGCGCAGAAGCCCCGCGGACGGCCCCGGCAGCAAGAAGATTCGACCGATGGCACGGTTCAGGCGCTGGACCGGGCGCTGATGCTGATGGGGCATCTGGCGCGGCATCCGGGGCTGACGCTGTCCGATCTGGCGGCAGAGACCGGACAATCCCTGGCCACCACCTTCCGCGCGCTGGCCACCCTGCAGGCCCATGGCTGGACCGAGGTGGAAGAGCCGGGCAGCCGTTGGCATGTCGGGCCCGGGGCGTTCCGCATCGGCACCGCCTTTCTGGCGCGGGGCGATCTCTTGCGCCGCGCCCGCCGACCGATGGAGGAATTGCAGCAGGAGACGGGCGAGACGGTCAGCCTTGCCGTCGCGCGCCGCGGGCAGGTGGTGGTGCTGGCGCAGATCGCAGGCACGGCGCCGCTGCGGGCCGATTTCCCGGCCGGCATGGTGCTGCCCGCCCATGCCAGCGCCGCAGGCAAGGCCCTGCTGGCGTATCTGCCCGAAGAGGAGGCCGCGGCACTGACCGCGGGCGGGCTGTCGCGGCTGACCGGGTTCAGCCATACCTCGGACTCTGCGCTGTCGCGCGATCTGGCGCGCATCCGCGACCGCGGCCATGCGGTCGAGGATCAGGAATGGATGGAGGGGCAACGCGGGCTGGCCGCTGCGGTGTTTGACGCCGCAGGCGGGGTGGCGGGGGCGCTGGCCGTCACCGGGCCGGTGTTCCGGCTCGGCCTGTCGGAAACCGCACGCGTTGGCGCGCTTGTCCGCGCCGCGGCCGAGATCGTCAGCGAATCGCTTGGGCTGCCTGCCGCGCGTTAGGCTGTGAACCAGCCCTTGTAGGTGTCGCGCAGCAGGGCCTTCTGCACTTTGCCCATGGTATTGCGCGGCAAGTCATCCACCACGACCACGCCCTTCGGCTGTTTGAACTTGGCCAGCGCCGGGGCGATGGCGGCCAGAATCGCCTGCGGATCGGGATCGGCCCCCTTGGCGCGGGCGATCACCGCAAAGACCGCCTCGCCGAAATCGGGATGCGGCAGGCCGATGACCGCGCTTTCCAGCACGCCCGGCACCTCGTCCAGCAGAAGTTCCAGCTCTTTGGGGTAGACGTTATAGCCGCCGGTGATGACCAGATCCTTGGCCCGTCCGACGATGGTGACATAGCCTTCGGCATCCTGCGTGCCCAGATCGCCGGTGATGAACCAGCCGTCTTCGCGCAGTTCCTCGGCGGTCTTTTCGGGCATCTGCCAGTAGCCGGCAAAGACATTGGGACCGCGCACCTCGATTACGCCGACCTCACCCGGCGGCACCTCGGCGCCGTCGGCCATGATCCGCAGCTCCACCCCCGGCAGGGGCAGGCCCACCGTCCCCGCCCGACGGTCGCCGTCATAGGGGTTGGAGGTGTTCATGTTCGTCTCGGTCATGCCGTAGCGTTCAAGGATGCGGTGGCCGGTGCGCGCCTCAAACGCGCGGTGCGTTTCGGCCAGAAGGGGCGCAGAGCCGGAGATGAAGAGCCGCATGCCACTGCACAAGGCCCGGTCAAAGCGCGGATCATCCAGCAGCCGGGTGTAGAAGGTCGGCACGCCCATCATCGCGGTGGCCTGCGGCAGATGACGCAGCACCACCTCCAGATCGAAGCCCGGCAGAAAGATCATCTGCCCGCCCGACAGAAGCGAGACGTTCGAGGCGACGAACAGCCCGTGGGTGTGGAAGATCGGCAGCGCATGCAAGAGCACATCCCGGTCGGTGAACCGCCAGAGATCCACCAGAACCTGCGCATTGGACAAAAGGTTCGCATGCGTCAGCATCGCCCCCTTCGACCGGCCCGTGGTGCCCGAGGTGTAAAGGATCGCGGCCAGATCCTGCGGCCCGCGCGGTTCGGGGATCAGGTGGTCGGGCTGCCCGGCCATGGCTTCGGCGAAACTGCCGCCGCCCGCCCCGTCCAACGTCAGAAGCGTTGCCCCCTGCGCCGCGGCCACCGGCGTCAGCGCCGCCGCCTTGGCCGGATCGCACAGGAATACCCGCGGCATGGCATTCTCCAGAAAATAGCCGATCTCGGCCGGGGTATAGGCCGTGTTCAGCGGCAGAAAGACCGCACCGATGGCGACCGTTGCGCCATAGACGGCCAAAGCCTCGGGCGATTTCGCCACCTGCACGGCCACCCGGTCGCCGGGCTGCACCCCAGCCGCCCGCAGCGCATGGGCCGCTTGCGCCAGCAGGGTCAGGAAAGCCCGGCCGGACAGGCGCCGTCCGTCGGGCAGGATCATCAGCGGCCCCTCGCGCCCCGAAAGCGGAGCGAACAACGCGTCGAACAGGACATTGGCCATGACTCTCTCCCTCATCTCGGGCCCGTCTTGCCACGGGGGGCCCGCTCGGGAAAGCCCAAGACGGCAGGCCCCTGAACGGAAACAGTCTGTCCGCATCAGACCGGACATGGCCCCGCTTTGTGCCGCGGCTTGCCATAAACCTGCCCGGCTTCACCGGCAGAACAGCGCCATGCCAAAGAGGAGAAGCCGATGATCCGCCCGCTGGACCTGCTGCGCCGCCTGCGCCCGAAGACCGCCACCGCCAAACCGTCCGAGGCCGGCGAATCGCTGTTCGACCTGCGGTTGAAGCGGCTGCATTCCGTGCGTCCGGTCAGCGTGTCGCGCGCCGTGCTGTTCAGAACGAAACCTGTACCTCAGGAAGCCTGAGCGCGGTCATCAGATCGCGCAGCTCCTGCCGGGCGGCCACGTTCGACAGGTTCAGCTGGTCGACACCGGTGTCCTTCAGGTCCAGAAGCGTCAGCCCGCGGGGAAACAGTTCCCGGAAGATCACCCGCTCGGAAAAGCCCGGCGCCACGCGGAACCCGATGCGGCGCGACAGATCTTCCAGCGCTGCGCCGACCTTCTTCTTGTTGTGCATCTGTTGCGCGCCCAGGCGGTTGCGCAGCACAATCCAGTCGATGGGTTTCAGCCCGGCCTGCGCGCGCAGTTGCCGCGCGCCCCAGACCATCTCGGAATAGATCGACGGACCAAGGACCTTGCCCGTCTCGGCGTCAATGCGCGCGAGCAGGTCGAAATCGACGAAACTGTCGTTCATCGGCGTGATCAGCGTATCGGCCAGCGAATGCGCCACCTGGCTGAGCCGCGTGTGGCTGCCGGGGCAGTCGATCACGATGAAATCCATCACCGGGTCCAGCGCCGCCACCGCCGCCGTCAGCCGCTGGTCAAAGGGGTTCTCCCCCAGGGCCAGAGTCGAGGGGTCTGCCTCGGGCAGATCGCGGTAATCGGGCGTCGGCAGGTCCAGCCCGGCCTTGGCCAGCCAGGCGCGGCGGTTCTCGACATAGCGGCCAAAGGTCTTCTGCCGCAGGTCAAGGTCCATGGCCCCCACGCGGTGCCCCATCCGCGCCAGTGCAGTGGCGACATGCATGCAGGTGGTCGATTTGCCCGACCCGCCCTTTTCGTTGCCCACAACGATGATATGCGCCATGACGCCCGCCTTCCGCACCGCCGCGGGGCCCCCTGCCCTGCGCGGATTTCCGCCCTCTATTCGCAAGGCCGGACTGAAAGGGAAAGCCCCTTTTGCCGCGCCCCGGCCCTGCGGCATCGCGGGGCGTTGTTTTCTCCGCCGAAAACACATCTGATGATTGCGATATGTCCAGACGAGAGTTCGCCGTGACCACCCCGACTCCTGCGCCCGTGGTGCGCGCCTTCTTCGACCGCCCCACCGGCAGTCTGCAATATGTGATCCACGATCCCGCCACCCTGCGAGCCGCGATCATCGACCCGGTCTGGAACTTCGACCGTGCCTCGGGCGAGGTCTGGACGGCATCCGCCGATGAAATCCTTGCCTATGTGTCAGAGGCCGGGTTGGTGGTGGACTGGGTGCTGGACACCCATCCCCATGCCGACCATTTCAGCGCCGCCCCCTATCTGGCGTCGAAACTGCCCGGCGCGAAACGCGGCATTGGCGCCCGGGTGACCGGGGTGCAGAAAATCTGGGCCGGGCTTTACAGCGACCCGGACCTGCCACAGGACGGAAGCCAGTGGGACCACCTGTTTCAGGAGGGTGAGACCTTTGCCATCGGCGACCTTCAGGTCCGGGTGATGCTGTCGCCCGGCCATACGCTGGCCTCGGTCACCTATGTCATGGGCGATGCGGCCTTCGTCCATGACACGCTGATGATGCCCCCCGCCGGCACCAGCCGGGCCGATTTTCCCGGCGGCAGCGCCGAGGAACTGTGGAACTCGATCCGGGCGATCCTCGACCTGCCGCCACAGACCCGGCTTTTTGTCGGCCATGACTACCCCGAAGGCGGGCGGCAGCCGAATTACATGGCCACCGTCGCCGAACAGCGGCTGACCAATATCCATGTGAAGGACGGCATCACCCGCGAGGAGTTCGTCACCCGCCGCCGGGCGCGCGACCGCACGCTGCCGCTGCCGGATCAGATGCTTTACGCGCTGCAGGTGAACATCCGCGGCGGCCGCCTGCCCGAACGGAACGGCCAGCCCTGCCTGACCATCCCGGTGGGCCGCTTCACCCGGACGAAATGACCCCCCTAAAACGAAAAACGGCCCCCGAGGGGGCCGTTTCCGTCTGCGGTGCAGGTCAGGCTCAGAAGCCCAGACCGGCGTATTTGTTCTTGAACTTCGACACGCGGCCGCCGGTGTCCAGAAGCTTGGCCGACTGGCCGGTCCATGCCGGGTGCGCCAGCGGATCGATGTCCAGCGCCAGCGTGTCGCCTTCCTTGCCCCAGGTCGACTTGGTCGTGTAGGTCGAGCCGTCGGTCATCTTCACTTCGATGAAGTGATAGTCGGGGTGAATGCCCTCTTTCATCTCTCCGGCTCCTCTTATTCGGATTTGGCTTTGTAGGTGCTGTCTTCCGCGATCCGGGCCGACTTGCCGCGGCGCGAGCGCAGGTAATACAGCTTGGCGCGACGGACCTTGCCGCGGCGGACCACTTCGATCGAATCGATGTTGGTCGAGTAGAGCGGGAACACCCGCTCGACGCCTTCGCCGAAGGAAATCTTGCGGACGGTGAACGAAGCGGCCAGCGTGGCGCCGCCCTTGCGGGCGATGCAGACGCCTTCATAGGCCTGCACGCGAGAACGGTTGCCTTCCTTCACCTTATAGCCGACGCGAACGGTGTCGCCGGCCTTGAAGTCGGGGATGGTCTTGCCGAGGGCGGCGATCTGTTCCGCCTCAAGCTGCGCGATAAGATTCATGCGCGGTCTCCGGTTGCCTGCGGTATGCCGCAGAGGTTGATCGTCCCCGAGAGCTCCTGGTCTTCGACCGGGTCCCTGCGGCGCAGATGCGCCCGGCCCGCCGGAGGATCGGTTCCTGCTATGTCACCGTTCCGCCGCCTGCCCCCGCCGAAGAATACGGTTCGATCAGGCAATGGAATCGGGTCCGCAGACTTTCGCCCCGGACCGGGCGCGTATAGGGCGGGCGGGTCCGGCGGTCAAGCCTTGCGCCACGCCCGGCCCGTGCCTTTCCGGCTGCGCCGGATGCGCGTCGCGCGAGGATATTTGAACCAATATGAAAGCCAATCGGCAGCCCATTCATACTGGTCCAAATATCCCGGGGGTGAGGGGGCAGCGCCCCCTCTAGCGACGTTGCCGCGCGCGCCACGCGTCCCACAGGTCGGGGCGGCGTTCGGCGGTCAGGCGTTCCGCTTCGGCGCGGCGCCATTTCGCCACTTCGGCATGATTGCCGCCGGTCAGGACGGGCGGGATCTCGCGCCCGTCCCAGATCGCAGGGCGGGTGTATTGCGGATGCTCCAGAAGCCCGTCCGAAAAGCTTTCCTCCTCGGCCGAGGCGGCATTGCCCAGAACACCGGGCAAAAGCCGCACCGTTGCATCCAGAAGGGCCTGCGCCGCGATCTCACCCCCGGTCAGGACGAAATCGCCAAGGCTCACCTCTTCCACCTGCCAATGGTCCAGCACGCGCTGGTCCACACCTTCGAACCGGCCGCACAGCAACGTGATACCCGCCCCCGCGGCAAAGCGCCGGGCCATGGCCTGATCGAAGGGCTTTCCGCGCGGCGAGAGATAGACCACCGGCCAAAGCGCACGGGGGGCGGCGCCTTCGGCCGCCGCCGTCAGGGCGTTGTGCACCACATCGGGGCGCAGGACCATGCCGGCACCGCCGCCGGCAGGCGTGTCGTCCACATTGCGGTGCTTGCCCTCGCCAAAGCGGCGCAGGTCCAGCGTGTCCAGCCGCCACAGGCCGAAGTCCAGCGCCTTGCCGGTCAGCGACAGGCCAAGCGTACCGGGAAAGGCCTCGGGGAAGAGGGTCACCACCCGGGCCTGAAACGCGCCCTTCACGATCCGCGGCTCCTCCATCAGGTCGCGCGGCTTCAGGCTGGCCTGCATCGCAAGACGGCCGTGGCTTTTCTTCGCAACGGGGGGCGCGGGCGGCGTCAGGGGCGGCGTGTCATCGGTCATGCCCTGCGGATTAGCCGCAAACGGCGGCTCGGGAAAGCCCGAAGGCCAAGCGCCGGTGCTTCTCAGGCGGTCGCCGTCACGGCCACGGGCTGCGGGGACCCCACCCGGCCCGCGCGCCGCAGGACAGACGCCAGAAGCGCCATATCCTGCCGCACCGCAGCCGATCCGCTGCGCCGGCCGATATCCTCGATCACCGCGGGTGCGGGGAACTGACCCGCAAGCTGCGGCGCGGTGCGGGCGACCCGCAAGGCCCGAAGCGCCAGTTCCGCCAAGAGGAAATCGTCCTGCCCCGCTGCGGCAAAGGCCGCCCGCAACAGGCCGGGCGCGGGTTCGGGGGCGGGCTGGCCGGCAACCGTGGCCTGACGGATCACCGCCCGGCGCAGCGCCCTGTGCTGCCAGCCGGGCGTCCCGGCCAGCGCCTCGGTCAATTCGGCCAGACGCTCGCGCCCGGCGCCGCTGGCCAGCAGATCGTCCAGCCGCGCCACCATCTCGCTGTCCGAGGCATCGCCCGGCAGGTCCAGCAGCAGCGCCAGCGATTCGCCCGCCGCCTCCGGAGCTTCGGCCTCCCGCGGGAGGGCCACGCGAATCCGCCGCACCGCCGCCCGGCGGGCGGGCAGCATCTTCAGGAGCGGGATCGCGGTCAGCGACAGGGCCAGCGGCAGAACCGGGCCGAGGTCGGGTGCAACGCCCATGACACCGCCCAGCCCGCGTCCGATGCCCAATGCCAGCAGCACCAGCGCGCTCTGGCTGACCGTTTCGGCCAGCACCAGCGCCAGAACCGGAGCGGTGGCCCAGTCCGCCCGTGTCCGCGGGGCCCATTTGGGGCGCCGGGCCACCGACCAGGCCAGAAAGATCGCGATGAAGGCCGGGACGACCGCCCAGCCCTGCCCCGCCAGCCCGGCCAGCAGGGGGCCCATGTAAAGCATGACATTGGTGCCCTGACGCAGGTTCCGCCGCAGCCGCATTCCCCGGATATCCTCCCCTTGCCACCTTCTGTCTGGCGGTCTTCGGGGCCGAAACTGGCAGCGGCGGATGGCGAAAGAATGGCGGCTTGGCGGCAGGTCTGCGCCGAGCGGTGCGGTCAGTCCAGCCCTTCGGGCAGATCGGCGATCAGCAGGCCGCGCGACAGGTCCACCGTCGGCACCACGGCCAGCGTGAACGGCACCAGCAGGGCCGAGGCGCGGCCGGGCACCCGCACCTCCAGAATATCGCCCGCCCCGTGGTTCTGCACGGCGGCCACAGTGCCGATCTCAACGCCGCCGGGATCGCGCACCGACAGGCCGATCAGATCGGCATGGTAGAACTCATCCTCGGGCAGTGCGGGCAGCCGGTCGCGGTCGGCATAAAGCTCGCAGCCTTTCAGGGCGTCGGCCTGTTCCTTGGTCTCCACCCCGGTCAGCCGGGCGCCAAGGCCGCCAGCCACCGGACGGGTCAGCCGCACCTTGAAACTGCGCGCGCCGTCCTGCGTGTAAAGCGGTCCATAGGCGGCGATGTCCGAGGGTTCGGCGCAGAAGCTTTTCAGCCGCACCTCGCCCTGCACGCCGAAGGCGCCCGCGATGGAGCCCACACAGATGCGATCTGTCGATGTCATGGCGCTGCCCCCCGCTGACAGCCGTTCTGCGTATAGGGCAGGCCCGCGTCAAGACAGTCGCGCGCCTGCCAGCGTTCAAAGGTCATCCCGGCCCAGAAGGCCCCGCCACAGAGCGCAAGCGTGAAAACCCGGCGCAAGAGACCTGCGCCGGGCATAACGGCGACCGCAGGGGCCGCCAGAAGCCGGAAGAGACCGAAGATTACTCGGCCGCCGGTTCAGCGGCGCGGGCGGCCTTCTTGGCGGCGCGCTCGGCCATCTGCTTGCCGGGGACGGCAGCCTTCGGATTCGAGCGGACGGTCTTTTCGCGCACGCCGGCGGCTTCCAGGAAGCGGGCCACGCGGTCGGTCGGCTGGGCGCCCTGCGACAGCCAGTGCTGCACGCGCTCCAGATTCATGACGATGCGCTTTTCGTCGTCCTTGGCCAGCAGCGGGTTGTAGGTGCCCAGCTTCTCGATGAAGCGGCCGTCGCGCGGCATGCGGCTGTCCGAGGCCACGATGGCGTAGAACGGACGCTTCTTGGAACCGCCACGGGCGAGACGGATTTTCATAGCCATGATGTTTCTCCTTCAGATGGCTGTGGTCCGGGCACGGGGCCCGGTCAATGCGATGCAGTTCATTTCTGGAACTGTTCGTGATGCCTGATGACTTCGCTGATGATGAAGTTCAGGAATTTCTTGGCGAATTCCGGATCCAGCCGGGCCTCGTCGGCCAGCCTCTCCAGACGTTCGATCTGCCGCGCCTCACGCGCGGGATCAGATGGCGGGAGGTCGTGTTCGGCCTTCAGCCGGCCCACGGCCTGGGTGTGCTTGAACCGCTCGGCCAGAGTGAACACCAGAATGGCGTCCAGCCGGTCGATGGATTCGCGGTGTTCCTTCAGCAGGTCCGCGGCGCGGGTGACGGCATCCATCAGAGCTGCTCCTCTTTCATCGGGGCGGGGCCGGCCAGTGCGGCCAGATCGAAATCCCAGACCACCGCCCCCGCCAGATGCGGTGCGGCATCGCCAGTCGCGCGGCCACCCAGCCTTGTGGCGATCCGCTGCGAGGCGATGTTGTCGCGGTGGATCGAGGTGACTGCCCGCGCAAAGCCCAGATCGCGGGCGATCCAGCGGCAGGCGGCAAGCGCAGCCTCAGAGGCGATGCCCTGCCCTTCGGCCGTGGCGGTCCACAGCGTCCAGGTCAGTTCCGGCACTTCCTCATCGGCAAAGTTCAGCGGGCCGACATGGCCAAGCGCCGCCCCCGTGGCCCGGTTGGTGAGGATCAGGCGGCCATAGCCGCGCAGCGCCCAATGGCCGATCATCCCGGCGAATTTCTCGATAGCAGCGAAACGGTCGCGCGGCCCCCCGACAAAGCGCGTCCGGTCCGAGGTCGCATAGGCCAGATAGGCCCCGCAATCCTCAGCCATCGGGGGGCGCAGGACCAGACGGTCCGTTGTCAGGGAGACCGACTTCATTTCTTGCGCATCATCCCCGAGAGGCCCGCAGGCAGGGTCACGCCGCGCGGCATGCCCGGAATAGCACCGCCCCCCAGACCGGGCAGACCGCCCATGCCGTCCTTCATGCCTTTCGCGGCCTCGGCCAGCTGATCGGGCGACATCTTGGACACGTCGGGCATGCCGCCCTTGCCCAGGAACTGGCGGATCATGTTCTTCATCATGCCGCCCTTGCCCATCTTCTTCATCATGTCGGCCATCTGCTTGTGCTGTTTCAGCAGACGGTTCAGGTCCTGCACCTCAAGCCCCGCGCCCGCGGCGATCCGCTTCTTGCGGCTGGCCTGCAGCATGTCGGGGTTGGCGCGTTCCTTCTTGGTCATCGAGTTGATCAGCGCGATCTGCCGCTTCAGCATGCGGTCATCCAGACCCGCCTCGGCCGCGGCGGCCTGATGCTTGGCCATGCCGGGCAGCATGCCCATCAGCCCCTGCATCCCGCCCATCTTCAGCATCTGTTCCAGCTGCATCCGCAGGTCGTTCATATTGAACAGACCCTTGGAGAAGCGCTTGGCCATGCGTTCGGCCTGTTCGGCCTCGAACGTCTCCTGCGCGCGCTCCACAAGGGCGACGATATCGCCCATGCCAAGGATGCGGCCCGCGACGCGCTCGGCCTCGAAGACCTCCAGCGCATCCATCTTCTCGCCCAGGCCCACGAAGCGGATCGGCTTGCCGGTCACGGCGCGCATCGACAGGGCGGCACCGCCGCGGCCATCGCCGTCCATCCGGGTCAGCACCACGCCCGAGATGCCGACCTTGGCCTCGAATTCGGTTGCGACGTTGACGGCGTCCTGCCCGGTCAGACCATCGACGACCAGCAGCGTCTCGCGCGGCTGTGCGATGTCGCGGACGGACTGTACCTCATCCATCAGGACTTCGTCGATGTGCAGACGGCCCGCGGTGTCGAGGAACAGAACGTCATAGCCGCCAAGGCTGGCTTGCGTCTTCGCCCGCCTGGCGATCTGGACCGCGCTTTCGCCCTTGACGATGGGCAGGCTGTCCACGCCGATCTGGCCGCCCAGAATGGCCAGCTGCTCCATGGCCGCCGGACGGTTGGTGTCCAGCGAGGCGAGAAGCACCCGCTTGCCGCCCCGGTCCTTCAGCCGCTTGGCCAGCTTGGCCGTGGTCGTCGTCTTGCCCGAGCCCTGAAGGCCGACCATCAGGATGGTCGCGGGCGGATTGTCGATCTTCAGCGCATCGGCCGGACCATCGCCCTGCAGGGTGCGCACCAGCTCGTCATGGACGAATTTCACCACCATCTGGCCGGGCGTGATCGATTTGGTCACGGCACTGCCGGTGGCCTTCTCCTGCACCCGCTTGATGAACTCGCGCGCGACGGGCAGCGAAACATCCGCCTCCAGAAGCGCGGTGCGAACTTCGCGCAGCGCGGTGACGACATCGGCCTCGGTCAGGGCGCCCTGTTTCGTCAGGCGGTCGAAGACCCCGCCAAGGCGTTCTGACAGGCTTTCAAACATCGGTGCGCTCCTGCGGCTTCGGGTTTGCCCCGATATGGGGCGGCGGGGACCGGAGGCAAAGCGGAACGGCACCCGTGGGCGCAAACGCGCTGACGGATGGCGATCCCGGGCAGCCCCGCGGGACCGGAAGCCTGATGCCTCCGGGAAATTGGGGCTGGCGATACGCCTGTGGGGGGGCGGAGTCAAGTCCGGCGGGGAAATCAGCCGGGTTCCGCCCGCCCGATCCAGCCATTTATGGCCGCGGCCGCAGTTTCAGCCGCAGCCTGGCGGCCATAGATTTCGGTCAGCGCAACGCTGTGTCCGTTCTGATGCACCAGCACGGCCCGCCAGACCCGCGGCAGCGGGTGGCGGCGTTCGCGGCGGCTTTTGCCCGCATCATCCGCCGGATTGCGCTTCATCAGCCGGGATCGCGTGGTGGCCCCCTTGAACTGCGACAGGACATGCCCCTGCCGCCGGGTCCCGAACAGGCTGCGCTCCACAATCTCGATCCGGTTGCCGGGGCGGTCCAGCGTGACGGTCAACGGCCGGATGAAGGCCCCGAAGCAGCCCAGAAACAGCAGGAGCGCGATGGCCGCGAGGATGAACCCGCCGGAGAGGATGCCGTTGCGGAAATAGCCCCAGGCCATCAGCGCGGGCAGCGCTGTCACCGCCAGCAGCGCAAGCCCCGCACCCAAGTGCAGGTCGCGCAGAACCAGACGGACGGGATTGTTCAGAACCACTTTCATCGCCGCCCCCTGTTGATCCCGCAGAATTCCGCGGCCGGAGCCTTGCGTCAACGCGCCAGAGGAAGGCCCGAACGACAAACCGCCCGCCGGATGGTCCGGCAGGCGGTCTGAGGGATGTGACCGGGGCGGGAGCGGCCCCGGCACGCCGTCGTCACGGTCAGTCGGACAGTTTGTCCGCAGCCAGGGCACCCAGTTCAGCCAGCGTGTAATCCGCGGCGTTGACACCAAGGCTGGCCGCCAGCTGGGCCTTGCCCGGGGTCACGACACCCGCTGCGGCACCGGCCGGGACGTTGCGGTTCGCACCGGAAGTGATGAACTTCCAGACTTCGGTATCGCCGTTACGCCGGGCCGTTTCCAGCTGCGACAGTTCGGCCGGGGTATACCGGCCCGGCTCGACACCCAGTTGCAGGGCGCGCTGGACGTTGCCGGCAGAGGTCGAGGTCGGCGCGGCAATCGTGCCGGCAGCCTGGGCCACGATGAAGTTGTAGCCTTCGATATCGTTGTCGCGCTTGGCTTCATACAGCTGCGACAGCTGTGCCGTGGTATAGGCATCGGCATCAACGCCCAGGATGCGGGCCAGCTGTTCCTTGCCCGAAACCGAGGTGTTGGCGGCAGCGGCCCCGATGGCGGCCACAGAGATCAGAGCAGCGAAAGTCACAGTCTTCAGGGACATCTTTTTTCTCCTTGAATAAGCGGCGAACCTCTGTCCGCCGCGGTCCCAGGGCAGCCCGTCATTTCGGCGCCGCCTGTGAGGAGTAAGCTAGTCACCTGATCCCGCTGGGAAAACTTGCCCGAACTGCGGGGGCCTGCGCGAATGTGCACAACAACAGAATGTTACAGACTCTTGAAATTTCCGAAACAGCCATCTGAACTGAACTGTTTGGTTCACTTTTTCGCGGATCGTCTGAAGAACGGATTTCAGGGCGACGGAACGATCCGGCTCAGACGTTCTGATGAACTTTGCAGCCCAAGAACAGCATCCCAGGCCACCAGGTAATCGGCAGGATCATAGACGTGGCCGAATCCCTCAGGGGCCGTTGTCGCGGTCATCATGTCGAACAGAAGCTGCAGGAAAGTGACCACCGGATACCAGCGCAGCCCCTCGGACACATCGGGTCCGCGCGGCGGCGACAGCCAGTCCGGCGCGCGCCACAGCACATCGGGCGAGAAGAAGACGATCGGGTCCGACGGATATTCCAGATAGACCACCCGCATCGGCCCCCAGTCCGCGGCCGAACGGTCCAGCAGGTTTTCCTGTGTCGTCACCCGGATCATGGCGCCGTCGCCCACCACCGGCGCCCAGGCCGGGCTGGAGGGATCGCGCCCGGCCAGCACCTGCCGCCAGTTCACCGCCGAAAACGGCGGCCCCACCCAAAGTGCGCCCTGCGGCGGAGCGGCCACCAGATCGGGCAAAGTGGCGGACACCTCGCCCGCCCGCGCGCCGAGCGACAGGCCGAAGAGATACAGCCGCGGCCGGGTCTCTGCGGGCATGCTGCGCCAATGGCCATGGATCGCGCGGAACAACGCCCTTGCGCTGTCGGTGCCGTAATCGGGCTGGACCAGCAGCGAAAGCCAACTGGGCAGATAGGAATACTGCATCGCCACCGTCGCCACATCGCCGCCGGTCAGATGGTCCAGCGGGGCAAAGGCGGCCGGGTCCATCCAGCCGGTTCCGGTGGGCGTGGCGATGACCAGCGTGCCGCGATCGAAGGCCCCCACCCGGATCGCCTCGGCCAAAGCCAGCGCGGCCCGTTCCTCGGCGGTCGCGGCGGCATTCAGCCCGACATAGATGCGCAAAGGCTCGACCGCATCCGGCGCACCTGCGGCGGCAATCGCGGCCGCATCCGGCGCGGCCAGCACCCAGTCCCGCCCCGCTGCCCCCAGATCCTGCCAGCCGATCAGCGAGGCCGCGCTGCCGGATTTCAGCGGATCGTCCGGCGCGGCATGGTCGGGCGGCACCAGATCGTCGACCGCGGCATAGGCATTGTCCATCAGCGACAGCAGCCGCGACAGCACCAGATCATTGCCCAGCGACCAGACGATCAGCACGGTCAGCGTCAGGCCCAATGTCCGCGCCAGCCGCCGCGGCAGGAACGGCTCCAGCTGAGCGGCGATGATCCGCATCAGCCGCCGGAACAGCCGGCCGAGAAGGACCAGCACCGCCGCCAAAGCCAGCGCGACACCAAGGATGGTGAAGGGACGCGCGGTTTCCACCGGGGGCAGGTCCATCGCGGCATGGATGCCGTTCTGCCAGCCCGCCGCATTCCAGAGGCCCCAGACCATCAGCCCCGCCGCCCCGGCCAGCGCCCAGCGCAGGTTCCGCACCAGCGCGCGCGGCGTGGCGGCCGGTGCCTCGGTCACCCAATCCTTCGCCGCGATCAGGGCCCAGCCGATCAGATAGCCCGCCGCCAGACAGACACCGCCCAGAGCGCCCTGCAAAAGCGCGGTCCGCGGAATCAGTGAAGGCGTCAGAGAACCCGCGAAGAACAGCGCCCCAAGCAGAAGCCCCGCGGCCGAAGGCCGGCCCAGCAGATGCAGGTCCCGTGCGCTTTGCCACCGGATCATCCCTGCCCCCTTTGATCGGTCCTGTCCGCGGCCATTGGCCCGGCTCTGCACGGTTTCGTCAAGCCTGCGGTCCCCCTGCCCCCTTGCACCCCGGCGCGATCCGGCCTTTGTTGGACGAAACGCCGCAGGCCGGGACGATACGCATGGACAACTGGGATGAAATCCGCACCGCCTTTCAGGTCGCGCGCCTTGGCACCGTCTCGGGCGCGGCCGAGGTTCTGGGGGTGCACCATGCAACGGTGATCCGCCATATCGACGCGCTGGAAAAACGGCTGGGGACCAAGCTCTTCCAGCGCCACGCCCGCGGCTATACGCCGACCGAATCCGGGCGCGACCTGCTGATCGTGGCCCAGACCACCGAAGAGCAGTTCGCCCAGCTGGCCAGCCGGATCAAGGGCCATGGCGAGACGGTGCAGGGCGAATTCATCATCACCTCCATCGCCGGGGTGTCGGACCTTCTGGTCCCGGTCCTGACCGAATTCCAGCGCCGCCACCCCGCGGTGATCGTGCGGTTCCTGACCGACATGCGCATCTTCCGGCTGGACTATGGCGAGGCGCATGTGGCGATCCGCGCGGGTGCCGCGCCCGAAGAGCCGGACAATGTGGTGCAGCCGCTGATCCGCATCCGCTATGGGCTTTATGCCTCGAAATCCTATGTCGAGACCTATGGCCTGCCACAGACCGAGGCGGATTTCCCGAACCACCGCTTCATTCTGGCCGAGAACGAGGGCAGCCGTGCCGCCTTTTTCCGCTGGCTGCGCGAACGGACGGGGGCCGAACAGCAGACCTTCCGCACCTCGGACCCGAATGCCTGGGAAGAGGCGCTGCATCAGGGCGCCGGGATCGGCTTCATGGCCGCCTATGATGCCGAACGCTATCCAGATCTGGTCGAGGTGATGGCCCCGCGGCCGGAATGGGATTCGGCACTGTGGATCGTCACCCATGTGGACCTGCACCGCACACGCAAAGTGCAGGCCTTCATCGCGCTTCTGAAGGAAGCCTCTCGCACATGGTCGCAGTGCTCGGCCTGACATGAACCTCTCGCCTTCCCTGCGGGGACATGCGGCCATGCTGGTCTTCTCGGCCCTCGTGGCGGGGTCGTTCAGCCTGGGCGAACGGGCCGCGCCGCTGGTTGATCCGGCTGTGCTGACGGCCTTGCGGTTTCCGCTGGCCGCCGTCCTTCTGGGCGTCGCCGCCTGGGCCAGCGGCGGGCTGACGGCGCGGGCCGCCCAAGCGCCCTGGCGCTATCTCCTGCTGGGCGCGCTGATGGCGGTCTATTTCATCCTGATGTTCGAGGGGCTGAAGACCGCCGCAGCCGTGCCCACGGCCGCGGTCTTCACCCTGACGCCGGTGATGGCGGCGGGCTTCGGCTGGCTGGTGCTGCGCCAGCGCACCACGCCACGGATGGCGCTGGCCCTTGCCGTCGGGGCCACGGGTGCGCTGTGGGTGATCTTCCGTGCCGATCTTGCGGCGCTGATGCGGCTGGAGATCGGCCGCGGCGAGATGGTCTATTTCTGGGGCTGCGCGGCCCATGCGCTTTACACCGCGATGGTGCGGCGGCTGAACCGGGGCGAAGGCGCGCTGACCTTTGCCTGCGGCACCATGACGGCGGGCAGCCTGATGCTGCTGGTCTGGACCGCACCCGCGCTTTTGCGGCTCGACTGGGGGGCCGTGCCCGCCATCGTCTGGGTGACGCTGGCCTATACCTCGGTTGCGGCTACGGCGGTCACGACGGCTCTGGTGCAATATGCCGCGCTGCGCCTGCCCGCCTCCAAGGTGATGGCCTATACCTATCTGGTGCCCGCATGGGTCATATTGTGGGAACGCGCCATGGGCGGGACGATGCCGCCTGCCATCGTTGGGCTGGGCGTCCTGATGACCGGGGCGGCGCTGATCCTCTTGCTGAAGGAGTAGTCCAATGCTGCGCATCGTCACCATGGGGGTCGCAGGCTGCGGCAAATCCACCACGGGGGCGGCATTGGCCCGGCATCTCGGGGTCTCTTTCTTTGAGGGGGACACGCTGCATTCCCCCGAAAGCCGCGCCAGAATGGCGGCGGGCCAGCCGCTGACAGATGCCGACCGCCTGCCCTGGCTGCACCGGGTGGCCGCGGTGCTGCAGGACCGGGCGCCTGTGGTGGTGGCCTGTTCGGCCCTGCGTCGCAGCTACCGCGACATCCTGCGGCAGGGCGCGGGCGGACCGGTGGTGTTCCTGCATATCACCGGCCCGCAGGAGGTTCTGGCCGCAAGGCTGGCGGCCCGGACGGATCATTTCTTTCCGGCCAGCCTGATGGACAGCCAGCTTGCCACGCTGGAGCCGCCGGACCCGGACGAAACCGCGCTGGCCCTGCGCTTCGACCAGCCGCTGGCCGCGCAGGTGGCACAGGCCGCGCAATGGCTGTCGGCGCGCGGGCTCAGCTGAAGGCACACCCCGCCGGAACGCCAAGGTGCCGGAACACAATCGCCGCGGGGCAAAAGCCGGTCAGCGCCGATTGCATCAGGTTCAGTCCGATGAACACGGTGAGCCACACGAAATGGGGCGAGACCCAAAGGGTCAGCACCACCGACAGCAGCACCATGGTTCCGGCAAAAAGCCCGACGGCGCGGTCAAGGTTCATGGCAGTCTCCTTTCAAGGTGGAAGCGGGGTCAGGTGCGGAACACCCGATAGATGGCGGGGATGACCAGCACCGTCAGCAGGGTGGAGGTCAGCAGCCCGAACAGCAGCGAAAGGGCAAGGCCCTGGAAGATCGGGTCGGTCAGGATCACCACCGCCCCGATCATGGCGGCGATGGCGGTCAGCAGGATCGGCTTGAACCGGATCGCACCTGCCGCAATCAGCGTGTCCACCGTGGGACGTTCGCCCGGAGGCGTGGCATGGCGGATGAAATCGACCAGCAGGATCGAGTTCCGCACGATGATCCCTGCCAGCGCGATGAAGCCGATCATCGACGTGGCCGAGAACGGGGCCGAGAACAGCCAATGCCCGGCCATAATGCCAAGAAAGGTCAAGGGAATTGGCGTCAGGATCACCAGCGGCAGCCGGAAAGATCCGAATTGTGCAACGACCAGAATGTAGATGCCCAGCAGCGCCACGCCAAAGGCCGCGCCCATGTCGCGGAAGGTGACCCAGGTCACCTCCCATTCGCCATCCCAGAGCAGGGTGATATGGCCTTCATCCTCGGGCTGGTCATGCAGCGCGATCACTGGCTTCGTCCCCGGCGCCCAGTCCATCGCATCCAGCGCGTCCGATACCGCCAGCATGCCGTAGAGCGGCGCCTCGAACGCGCCGGCCAGTTCAGCCTGCACCATCTCGGCCGCGCGGCCATTGTGGCGGAAGATCGGGAAGGAGGCGGTTTCCTCATGGACCGAGATGACATCTCCCAGTTCAACCACCCCGCGCGCCCCGGGCAGGACATTGGCCGGGATGGGCGTGGTCAGGAACCGCTCGGTCAGCTGCCGGTCCGCCTTGGGCAGGGCCAGCGTCAGCGGGATCGGTTCGCGCCCCTGCCCGCGGTGGGAATAGCCCACGACTTGCGCCCCGTTCAGCAGCGCCAGCGTGTCGAACACATCCTGTTCCTGCACCCCGAAGAATTCCAGCTGATCGGCGTCAATCAGCGCGCGCAGGCGCCGGGGCGGTGTGCCGAAGCTGTCGTCCACATCCACGATGAAGGGCACGCTTTCGAACGCCTGCCGCACCTTGGCCGCCGCCGCGCGCCGCGCCTCGGGCGTGGGGCCATAAACCTCGGCCAGCAGGGTGGCCATGACCGGGGGGCCGGGCGGCGGCTCCACCGTCTTCATCACCGTGCCTTGGGGCGCCTCCACTGCCTTCAGCCGCGCGCGGATGTCCAGCGCAATGGCATGGCTGGCGCGGCCGCGGTCGGCCTTGGGGGTCAGCAGGATCTCCACTTCGCCCATCTGCGGCTGATTGCGCAGGAAAGAGTGCCGCACCAGCCCGTTGAAGTTGAATGGCGCGGCCGCCCCGGCATGGGTGCGGACCGACAGAACCTCGGGCAGGGCCATCACCACGGCGGCCACGTCCTGCGCCACCCGGTCCGTCGCCTGAACCGAGGCGCCTTCGGGCAGGTCGATCATCACCGACAGCTCTGACTTGTTGTCAAAAGGGAGCAGTTTGACGGTCACATCCCGGGTGTAAAGCGCCGCCAGAGAGCCGAAGGACAGCAGGATGGCCCCGGCCAGAAAGGCCCAAGCCGTCCCCTTGGACCGCAGGACCGGCCGCGCCACCGCGGCATAGACCCGCCCCAGCCGCCCGCCCGCGGGGCCATGTTCCGCCGCATGGCCCGGCATTTCCGCCCGCCCCGCGATCTTCACCATCAGCCAGGGCGTGATGATGACCGCGACAAAGAAGGAAAATATCATCGCGGCCGAGGCATTGGCCGGGATGGGCGACATATAGGGGCCCATCATGCCAGAGACGAACAGCATCGGCAGCAGCGCCGCCACCACGGTCAGCGTAGCCACGATGGTCGGATTTCCCACCTCGGCCACGGCATCAATCGCGGCCTGCGGGCGGCTGCGGCCATCCTGCATCCCCCAGTGGCGGGCGATGTTCTCGATCACCACGATGGCGTCATCGACCAGAATGCCGATGGAGAAGATCAGCGCGAACAGGCTGACCCGGTTCAGCGTATATCCCATCCCCCATGCCGCAAAAAGCGTGAGCAGGATCGTCACCGGAATGACGATGGCCACCACCATCGCCTCGCGCCGGCCGATGGCCAGCCAGACCAGCGCGATGATCGACACCGTCGCAAGGCCAAGGTGGAACAGAAGCTCATTGGCCTTTTCATTCGCCGTCTCGCCATAGTCGCGGGTCACGGTGACCTGCACGCTGTCGGGCAACAGGCTGCCTTCCAGCAGATGCAGCCGGTGCAGCGCCTCTTCGGCCACGGTCACGGCATTCGCCCCGGCGCGCTTGGCCACGGCCAGCGTCACCGCCGGGCTGCGGTGCAGCCCGCCCGCCCCGTCACGGGTGACCATCGAGACGATGTGCTCCGAGCTGTCGGGCACATAGGATACATCTGCCACATCGGCCACGTAGACCGGGCGCCCGTCGCGTGTGGTCAGCAAAAGGCCCGCCACATCCGCCGGAGCCTGAAGGGTCTGCCCCGCCACCAGATCGACCATCTGCCCGTGATCGCGCAGCTTTCCCGCGGGCAGCGTGGCATTCGCCGCCTGCACCTTCGCGGCCAGCTGTTGCAGCGTCACGCCATAAAGCGCCAGCCGGTCGGGGTCCGGCGCGATGCGGATGGTCTCGGACGCTTCTCCCACCAGATAGGTCAGGCCCACATTGTCGGTCTTGGCCAGTTCGGTCTGCACCACGCGGGCCAGGCGGGTCAGGTCGCTGGCCGTCACCTCAGCCCCCGGCGCGGCAGAAAGGGTCAGCGACAGGATCGCCACATCGTCGATGCCGCGCGCCACGACCATCGGTTCGGGGATGCCCACGGGGATGCGGTCCATATTGGCGCGCAGCCTGTCATGCACCCGCAGCACGGCATCATCGGCACTGGTCCCGGTCAGGAACCGGGCAGTGACCATCACGCTGTCATCGCCGGTCTGGGAATAGACATGCTCGACATCGTTAATGCCCTTGACCAGCCCTTCAAGCGGCTCGGTCACCAGCTTCACCGCGTCTTCGGCCCGCAGCCCCGGCGCGGCGACCATGATATCCACCATCGGCACCGAGATCTGCGGCTCCTCCTCCCGCGGGAGGGAGATCAGCGCCACCAGCCCGGCGGCCAGCGCGGCAAGGATGAAGAGCGGCGTCAGGGCCGAGGAAATGAAACTGCGGGTCAGCCCGCCCGCGATGCCCAACGGGTGCTTTGAAGGGATCCGGTCAGTCATGATTGCCCCCTTCGGTCGGGGTCAGCACCACCCGGTCCCCGGCGGCAAGGCCCGACAGAACCTCGACCGTCGCCACGCCCTCCACCTCTTGCGGAGCGGAGACGACCACGGCGCGCAGGGTTGGGCCGCCCTCCCCCTCCAGCGCGACGAAATCCAAGCCCGACCGGGTGAGGATCGCCGCCGCGGGCAGCATCAGCGCGGCCCGTTCCGCCACCGGCAGGCGCACCAGAACGCGGGCGTCGATAAAGCGGTCTGACAGGCCCGGCACCGCCACATCGGCCAGAACCCTTCCATTCTCGATCAGCGGATAGACCCGTTCGACCCTGCCGCTGCGGGTCGTCCCGGCCTCTTCGATGCGAATTTCATCGCCTTCCTCCAGCGCGGCGGCATGGCGTTCGGGCACGGCAAGCCGCAGATAGATTCCGCCGCCAGCGATCATTGCCACCGTCTCGCCTGCCATCACAACCGCGCCACGCGCCACCGGCACCGCGATCACCCGGCCCGCCACCGGCGCCAGAACAATGCCTTCGGTCGCCTGTTGTTCGATCCCCCTCCGCTCGGCCTGAACAGCGGCGATCTGGCCGACCAGAACGGAGACCTGCGTCCGCAGCGCGTCCAGCTGCTGTGCCGTGGTCACGCCGCGGGCCAGAAGATCCTCGCCCCGTTGCAGTTCGGTCTGCGCATTGGCCCGCTGCGCCTCCAGCCCGGCGATCTGGGCATCATAGGCCGAGAGCTGAAAGGTCAGCTTGTCGTCCACGATGCGGCCCAGCACATCGCCCGCGGCGACCTCATCCCCTTCCTTGACGGTCAGCTCCGTCAGGGTGCCGCCCAGACGGGCCCGGGCGGGCAGGCTGTCCCGCGCCTCGACCCGGCCGAAAACGGCCTTCCAGTCGGTGACCGTCACCGGGTGCAGAACCACAACCTCGGCCGAGACGGGCAGTGCCGCGGTCCAGAGGGTCAGGACCAGAGTCAGGATCGCACGCATCGGACACTCCGCAGGTCTGGGTGATGTCCGCTATATATTCTTAGATTTGAATTTGTAAATGTAATGCAGGCAGATTTCTTTCAGAATGGCAAAGGGCCGGCCCCCCCTTTGCGGGAAGGTCGGCCCCGCCCGGCCGGACAGCGGGGCATGTCAGCCCGGCCAGAATCCGGTCAGAACCGAAACGACATGCAGCCCCGTCAGCATCAGCACCAGCCCCACCGCCAATGAGCCGAGGTCCTTGGCATCCTTGGCCGCCTGCGACCATTCCGGCGAAATCCGGTCGGTCAGCACCTCGATCGCTGTGTTCAGCGCCTCGACCGCCAGCACCGCCACGAAAAGCCCGGCCAGCACCATCCATTGTACCGCCGAAGCCCCGTGCCAGAGGAACGCCGCACCTGCCAGCGCCGCCGTGCCCAGTTCCAGCCGGGCCGCAGTTTCCGCCAGAAGACGGCGGAACCCGGCCATCGAGTAGCCTGCCGCATCGGCAATATGGATCAGCCCGCGGCGGGAATGGACCCGGCCTTCGGCCGGAATGGATTTGTCGGCAGCCATCTCAGGTCAGATCCTTCTTGCGGCAGGTCGCGGTCAGGTCCAGCGCCGCATCGCGCGCGCCGGTCTGAATGTCCATCAGACCCAGAACCGTATGGAAATAATTGTCATGGCTGGCCGGTTGCCTTGCCACCTGCGCCATGCAGCCCGCATCCAGCCCCATCGCCGCCCGGAAGGGCGCAGAAAGCCACAGCACCATCGGCACCCGCGTCTGTTCCGGAGGGGCCATGAAATCCGGGGCCGCATGCAGGTAAAGCCCGTTCTCGCCCAGCGATTCGCCATGGTCCGAGACATAAAGCAGCGCCGGGATCACCCGCTCCTGCCCGGCCAGCAGGTCGATGCTGGCCGACAGCACCCGGTCCGTCTCCATGATCGAGTTGTCATAGGCGTTGACGATCTGTTCGCCCGTGCAATCCGAGAATTGCGAGGTCTGGCAATCCGGCGTGAAGGTGGCCGACCCTTCGGGATAGCGCAGGTGATAGGCCGGGCCATGGCTGCCGATCATATGCAGGACCAGCACGGTATTCCCGGTCATTTCGGCCGCTGTTTTCCGGATCAGGGGCAGGAACACCTCATCCGTGCATTCCCGGGTGCAGGCCTCGGGCGTCAGGGTGGCATCCACACGGTTCCATCCGGTGCGCGCCGCCACGCGCTGATCGCCGGTATTGTTGTCGGCCCACAGCGTCTTCACCCCGGCATGATCCAGCACATCCAGCAGGTTTTCATGCGACAGGAAGCCGGTATGCGAATAATCCGCCTTCGCCAGCGGCGAGAACATGCAGGGCACCGAGACCGCCGTCGAGGTCCCGCAAGAGGTGACATCGGTGAAGTTGATCACATCGCGCTTGCGCAGCTCCGGCGTGGTGTCGCGGGCATAACCGTCCAGCCCGAAATTCGCGGCCCGCGCGGTTTCGCCGACATAAAGCACCAGCAGCACCGGCTTTTCCGCCGCCGCCAGCAGCGGCCCCGCCGCCGCATCGCGGCCCACGGGCGCCGCCACCGGGTCGGCGCTTTTCCACTCTTCCCGCGCATAGCGCACCGAGGCCGAGAGGGCCGCGCCCGGCTGGTACGCCCCCATCAGATCATGCCGTTCGCGCAGCATGGCCGAGTAATCCTTGTAAAAGCTGAACAGCACCGCGATGCACAGCAGCGCAGGCATGACCACGCCCAAGGGCCAGCGCCACAGCTGATGCCACGGCCCAACCCGCCGCACCCGCGGCCAGAACACCAGCGCCGCCGGAAGAACGCCGGTCAGACCGATGGTCAGGATCATGTCGGGGGTGACCATATGGCCGGATTCGGTCAGCGTCGTCTCGAAGATCGCGCGCATCACCTCGCGGTCGATCAGGATGCCGAAGCTCTGCTCATAATAATGGGCCGAGGCGGCGACCATGATCAGCGCCGCCGCCACCGGCTTTTGCGCCCGGCCCGGTCCCAGCAGTTCCAGCAGCAGGAATGTCAGGGCCCAGACCGCCAGCCCGAACAGCCCGGCCTTCAGCGGCGGCGCCGGGAATTGATCGGCCAGCCGTGACCAGAACCCGCCGTTCAGCGCCACCATGATATAGCTGGCGACGATCAGGTTCAGCAGGCTGTGCGGCAGCACGGGACGCGGCAGGGAAAAACGGCGGGGACTGGGCTCGGTCGGCATCGGGATCACGCATGGGTCACCGGACGGTTGTGCCGGCCCGCCCGCCCTGCCCTGCGAACCTTGCGCAAACCTTGCAACTCGGCGCCCCTCAGCCGGCAGGTGCAAAGTTTCCGCTGCCGCGCCGGCCCGGCCTGCGCTATGCAGGATGGATGCGGCTGCTCCTTGTTGAAGACACCCCCGATCTGGCCGAGGCCGTGCTGCGCTTTCTGGCGCGCGAAGGTCATGCCGCGGATCATGCTGCCACGGCGGCCGAGGCTGAGGCCGCCCTTGCCGTGGCGGATTATGCCTGTGTCATCCTTGATCTGGGCCTGCCGGACGGATCGGGCCTGTCGGTGCTGCGCGGGCTGCGCGCGCGGCGGGACCGGACGCCGGTGCTGATCGCCACGGCCCGCGACCAGATCTCCGACCGCATCGCCGGGCTGGATGCCGGGGCCGACGATTATGTGGTCAAACCCTTCGATCTGGGAGAGCTGGCCGCGCGCATCCGCGCCCATGCCCGACGCGGACAGGGTCTGCCCGAGACGCGGATGGAACTGGCCGGGCTGGAAATCGACCGGGCCGCCGCCCGGGTCTGGCGCGACGGACAGGAGCTGCGGCTGACCTCGCGCGAATGGGCGGTCTTCGATGCCCTTCTGGCCGCACGCGGCCGCATCCTGCCGAAATCCGCGCTGGAAGAGACGCTCTATTCCTTTGACGCCACCATCGAGGGCAATGCGGTTGAGGTCTATGTCTCCCGCCTGCGGCAGAAGCTGGGGCCGGGCCTGATCGAGACGCGCCGCGGTCTGGGATATGTGCTGCCATGACACAAGGCCGACGCTGGTCGATCCGCCGGCGGCTGACCCGGCGCACGCTGGGTCTGGTGATCGGCGGCTGGATCGGGACCATCTTGATCGCGGGTCTGTTCATCCGCTATGAGATGAACGAGATCCTGGACGAGGAACTCCAGACCGTGGCCGAGGCGGCCGAGCTGTTTCTGGACGATGTCGAAGGCCCGACCATCCCCCGCACCATCGGCCTGACCAGCGCCAGCGGCGAACGGGTGATGCGGGTGCTGCGGCCGGGCGAAACCGGAAATGAAACACCATGGCCGGACCTGACCGTCGATGGGCTGACCACGGCGGGTGACTGGCGCGTCCTGCGGCGCACCACGCTGCACGGGGTGATCGAGGTCGGTCACGCGCTGTCCTGGCGGCGGGAAGAGGTGATGGAAGCCTCATCCTCTCTGCTCATCCTTGTTCTGCCGCTGGTGGCCGCGCTGGCGGTCGGGCTGGGCCGTCTGTTGCGACGGGTGCTGGCGCCGCTGGAGCGGCTGGCCCGCACCATCGCGGCCCGGGCGCCGCAGGATCTGTCGCCGGTTCCGGACAGTGACCTGCCGCAAGAGGCGCAATCGCTGGTCACGGCGATGAACGGCTATATCGCCCGGATCGAATCCCTGCGTCAGGCCGAACGCCGTTTCATCGCCAATGCCGCGCACGAGCTGCGGACCCCTATCGCGGCGCTCCGCATGCGGCTGGAACTGTCGGGCGATCCCGACGCCCGCGCCGCCGTCCGTCAGCTGGATGCGCTGACCCACCGGATCGAGCGTCTTCTGCAGCTCTCGCGCGCCGAGGCCGGGCTGGGGCTGGGCGAAGGACCGGCCGATCTGATCGAGGTGCTGCGGCTGACCATCGACGAAGTCTCCCGCGCGGGCAGCCATCCGATCCGGCTGGACGATGCCGATATCGAAAGCCTGATGCTGACTGCCGATCCCGATGCGCTGGCCATCCTGCTGCGCAACCTGCTGGAAAATGCGGTGATGCATGGCACCGGCCCGGTTCTGGTCCGGCTGGAGGTTCCGGCCCGGATCAGCATCGTCAATCCCACATTGGGCACCAGCTTCGCGGAACAGCCCTTCCAGAAAGGGGCCGGATCGTCGGGGACGGGCCTTGGCCTGTCGATCGTGGCGGAACTGGCCACGGGCATGGGCCTGCGGATCGACCGCCGGATCACCGAGGGCCAGGCCCGGGTGACCGTGGATTTCTCCGCCTGCCTGCCTCAGGCGCAGGCGCCGACCGCGGGCAACGGTGCGGCTCCGCCAATGGTATGAGGCGTGCTGCGCCTGGCAGAGCTGATCCGGCGCGGCTTTGACCAGGCCCTTGCGTAGCCAGCAGCAGCTGCCTACCCGCGTGAAGCGCAGGGTGCCGCTTCCCTCCGGTCATGGGCATGCCATGGCTTGACGCGCAGGGCAGAAGGCGCAGGCCGGATATCACACGCGCTGCCGGTCAAACCGCGGCATCCCATTACGATCCGGCAGCAGATTGCTGGACATGCCGCCGATGCCGGAAGGACGTAAATTTCACGCCCGCTCTTCTGGTAAATGCTGCTCTGCACCGGACCAACGACGAACGCCCGGAAGATCCGGCCGGTTGGCCTTTCGCTGCGCGTGGCGGAGACAGAGGTCCGAATCTCCCAAGATGCCACAGGCCTGCCCGTCACGATCTGGATGATGGACACCCGGGCCGGTGCGATCCGCGATGCCCTGCGCTTGGGTGCCGGGA
Source organism: Neotabrizicola sp. VNH66 (assembly GCF_049445895.1). Lineage (NCBI taxonomy): Bacteria > Pseudomonadati > Pseudomonadota > Alphaproteobacteria > Rhodobacterales > Paracoccaceae > Neotabrizicola > Neotabrizicola sp. VNH66. The sequence goes on along the minus strand of NZ_JBMSDW010000006.1, from coordinate 138,509 downwards.
TGCTGATCTTCAGCACCCGGCGAATCACAAACCTTCGAGACGACAGAGCGCTATATCCATTCGCAGGCGGAGGGCGCGAACAACGTCATCGCGCGCCGTGCCGGAGCGAAGCAGCATCATATGCCGGGCCTAAACGCGGGCTTGGCGCTGAACGTCCGGGACATCTGAGGGGATGTTTTCTAAGCAGCTGACAGGCTTAGGTAAGTGGCGGACCCAGAGCGATTCGAACGCCCGACCCCCAGATTCGTAGTCTGGTGCTCTATCCAGCTGAGCTATGGGTCCGTCTTGGGGGGCGATGTAGCCGCGGCGGCGGACGGTTGCAAGGGCAAAATCACATCACCGGATCATCGGCCGGTGCGGCATCCTTCGGCAGATGGATGAGGAACTCGGTTCCGTAGGAATCCGACCGCAAGAGTTCCAGCCGCCCGCCATGGCCGCGCACCAGCTCGGCCGAGATGGCAAGGCCAAGCCCGGTGCCGCCGCGGCGGGCACCGCCCTGGAAAGCCTCGAACAGATGTTCACGCGCCTTGGGCGGCAGGCCGGGGCCGGTGTCGCCCACCCGGACCCACCATTCCGCCTCATCCTCTCCACCCGCGATTTCGACGGTGCCCGGCTCTCCGGTCGCCTCGATCGCCTGCCGAGCATTGCGCAGAAGGTTGGACAGCACGCGGTAAAGCTGTTCGCGGTCGGCGCGGATGGTCAGATTCGCGGCGATATCCACCAGTGCCGTGACGGGTCCGCCCGTGTCCGTGCCGGTCAGCCCCTCACCTTCGGCCACCTCGGCCACAAGGGGCGCCAGCGGAAAGCGGGTCAGCCGCGGCGGCGGCTCTTCGGCACGACCGAAGGCCAGCGTCGCCTCGCACAGGCTGACGGCGCGGCTGATGGACCCCACCAGCTTGGGCGCCGACCGCGCCACCGCCGGATCGGCGCTGCCTTCGATCCGGTCGGCAAACAGCTGCGCCGTGGTCAGGATATTGCGCAGATCATGGCTGATCTTGGCCACAGCGCCGCCCAGCTGGGCCAGCCGTTCCTTCTGCCGCAGCGCGCCGGTGAGCTGTTTCTGCATCGAGGCCAGAACCTCTTCGGCCTGCCGCAACTCCTCGACATGCGCCGAAGGGACAATCACGTTGCGCGCATCCTCGGGCGCCTCGGCAAAGGCGTTCATATGCCGCACCACCCGGCGGATCGGCACCACGATCAGCCGCTGCGCCAGCACGAACAGCAACACTGCCATCACCGCGGAAATCAGCGCCGACAGCACCAGAATGCGCCCTGCATAGGCCAGCATGGCCTTGCGCAGGGGATCGGTCTGCATGGTGATTTCGATCAGCTGCCCGCCCTCCTGCACCGGATTTCCGATGACCCGCACGATACGGTTCTCGGGATCGGCCAGCGTGGTCATCGCATCGCGGATCAGGTCCCAGGGCCCTGCCAGCCGCAGGTCGTAATCGGCATGGATCGGCGCCGGAACCGGCGAGGACAGCACCAACTGCCGCACATCATCACGCCGCAGAACCACGTTATAGACCTCGGCATTGGCCAGAAGCTCTGCCTCCAGATCGGCCGAGACCCCGCTGTCCGAGGCCAATTGCACCAGAACCGCAATCTGGGCCTGACGCAGACGCTCCAGCAGAAAGTCAGCCCGATAGCGGGCGATTGAGGGCACAAAGATCAGCACATCGGCAAGCAGCACGAAAAACAGGGTCAGGATCAGCGTCCGCCCCGTCAGCGTCCGGAAGAACCGCACCCGTCCGGCCGTTGCCGTTTCTGCCACCTTCCGTCCTCTTGCCTGCGCCTGCGGTCCCCGGTTTGCAACGCCACAACGGCGCTTTCGGCTCCGCCTCCGGGTTTTCCGTCCGTTGCTTTTGGTCTAGCAAAGGCGCGGGCGAAAAAACAGCGGCTCCTGCGGGGCGGTCGCGGGTTTTACGGCGTTTTCCGTGCCGGTCCGCGCGCAGGATGCGTTGACTTCACCCCCGCCTGCCCCTATAGGCCGGACCTCAGAACACCGCCCTTGATTCCGGCCGCATGTTGCGGTGCGGCTTCGGGCACCCTGAATATGCAGAAGGAATGCCGCGATGAAGCGCACCTATCAACCGTCGAAGCTGGTCCGTGCCCGTCGTCACGGCTTCCGCGCCCGTATGGCCACCAAGGGTGGCCGTCTTGTGCTCGCCGCGCGCCGGGCCAAGGGCCGCAAGGTCCTGTCGGCCTAAGGGCTGCCTGCCGTCCCGCATTCCGGGATGGAGGAGGTTCAAGGATGACACCGCCGGAGGCACAGGGCACAAGGCATGACGCCGAAGCGCCCGAAGCGCCTCCGGCGGTTTCCGTTTGCCCGACGCCGACCGCAAAACCGCTGCAACCCGCGCGGTATGTCCGCCATGGTGTGCTGAATGTGCTGCCGGTGCGGGCCGATTTCCTGAAGGCTGCCTCGGCGCGGCGTCAAGGCACGGCCTCGTTCCTGTTACAGGCCCGCGACCGGCGTGATGGCGACCCGGTAGTCCGCGTGGGCTTTACCGCATCCAAGAAGGTCGGCAATGCGGTGATCCGCGCCCGCGCCAAGCGCCGCCTACGGTCGCTTGCGCGCGAGATGCTGCCCGCACTGGGACAGCCCGGCTGGGATTACGTTCTGGTCGCCCGCCCCGAGGCCACGACCCTGCGGCCCTATGCCCAGATGCTGGACGATCTGGCCGCGGCCTTCGCCTCGGTCCACCGCCCGCCACGGGAACGCGCGCCCCGCGAGAATTCCGCCCGCGAGGAGCCGCGCCGCACCGAAGGCTCGGCGCCACGAGGAGCGTCGGCATGACCCCGCTTGCGCAGATCGCCGCGCTGCCCGTGCGTGCCTACCGGCTGCTCCTCAGCCCTTGGGTCGGCCATGGCTGCCGGTTCCAGCCCACCTGCTCCGCCTATGCGCTGGAGGCGCTGGACCGGCATGGTGCGCTGAAGGGCAGCGTTCTGGCCGCACACCGGATCTGCCGTTGCCATCCGTGGGGCGGCCATGGCTATGATCCCGTCCCGGGCGCCGATCCGTCCCATGATGCCGCCAAGGCGGCCCCGCAACCGGAGGCGCGCGTTGACAGCCCGCCCCCTGCCCCCTAGGTCCGGCCCATGTTCAGCCTTGCCTCCATCGTTCAGGTCGCCCTTGGCGGCGCCGCGGGATCTGTCCTGCGCTATATGACGAATGTCGCGGCGGGACGGCTGTTCGGCACCGGCTTTCCCATGGGCACGCTGATCGTGAACGTGCTGGGCTCTTTCCTGATGGGCGTGCTGGTCGTCTTTCTGGCCGAAAAGGGGCTGACGCGCCACGCGCCCCTGCTGATGACCGGGCTTCTGGGCGGGTTCACCACCCTCTCGGCCTTTTCGCTTGATACGGTGACCCTGTGGGAGCGTGGCCAGACCGGCCTTGCGCTGGCCTATGTGGCGCTGACCCTGATCCTTTCGCTGGCAGCCATCGTGCTGGCGATGCAGCTTCTGAAAGGGACCTTCGCATGAGCGGTGTCCAGATCCTGACCGTGACCGAAGATGACGGCGAACAGCGCCTCGACCGCTGGCTGAAACGGAAGTTTCCCCATCTGAACCAGATCCAGATCGAAAAGATCTGCCGCACCGGGCAGGTCCGCGTCGACAGTGCCCGCGCCAAGGCGTCCGACCGGGTGGTGCCGGGTCAGGATATCCGGGTGCCGCCGCTGCCCGATGCCGAGGCCGTCGCGGCCCGCCCGCGCACGCCCGGCGTCAGCGCCGCGGATGAGAAGATGATTCAGAACGCGGTTCTGTGGAAGGACGAACACATCATCGTCCTGAACAAGCCGCCGGGCCTGCCCTCGCAGGGCGGCTCGGGTCAGGGCGACCGGCATGTGGACGGCCTGACCGAGGCGCTGAAATTCGGCTACAAGGACCGGCCCAAGCTGGTGCACCGGCTGGACAAGGATACCTCCGGCATCCTTCTGCTGGCCCGCACCGACCGGATCGCGCGGGCTTTGTCCGAGGCTTTGCGCCACCGGCTGACGCGCAAGATCTATTGGGCCGTCGTCGCGGGCGTGCCGCATCCCAAGCAGGGCTCGATCAAATTCCATCTGATGAAGGCGCCCGGCCATGGCCGCGGCGGCGAGGGGGAAAAGATGATGTGCATCCACCCTGCCAAGGCCAAGGATTACCCCGACGCCAAGCGCAGCCAGACCGATTACTTCACCCTGTGGTTCCTGGGCACCCGCCTCAGCTGGATGGCGCTGGAGCCGGTGACCGGCCGCACCCACCAGCTGCGCGCCCATATGGCCGAGATAGGCCACCCAATTCTGGGCGACGGCAAATATGGCGGCGGAGAGATGGACAATCCCGGGGATGGCTGGGGCGCGGGGATCGGCGGCGATCTGTCCAAGAAGCTGCACCTCCATGCCCGCAGCATCAGCTTTGAACATCCGATCACCAAGAAGGACATGACCTTCACCGCCCCCCTGCCCGACCATATGGCGCGGACGTGGAAGGCGCTGGACTGGAAGATCGGCGACGTGCCCGAAGACCCGTTCGCCGCCTTCGGAGGCCGCTGACATGGCGGAATGGGCGCCGAAGCGGTTCTGGAAAGCGGCCAGTGTCGTTACAGTGGACGACGGCTTTGCCGTGCATCTGGACGAGCGCCCGCTGCGCACACCCGCCAAGGCCGCACTGATCCTGCCGACCGAAGCCATGGCCCGCGCCATCGCCGCCGAATGGGATGCGCAGACCGGCAAGGTCGATCCCGGGACGATGCCCTGCACCCGCGCCGCCAATTCCGCGCTGGACAAGCTGGTCCCGCAAAAGGATGCGGTCGTGGCGCTTCTGGCGGATTACGGCGGGTCGGACCTGTTGTGCTACCGGGCCGAGGCGCCGCCCGAACTGGCCGCGCGACAGGCCGCGGGCTGGGACCCGCTGCTGGACTGGGCCGCCACAACCCTGCAGGCGCCGCTGCGGGCGACGGCGGGGGTCATGCATATCGCGCAGGACCCGGCCAGCCTCGACCGGCTGACTGCGGCCACAGCCGGGCTGGACCCGTTCCGGCTGGCCGCCTTCCATGACCTTGTGGCGATCTCCGGATCACTGGTGCTGGCGCTGGCGGTGCTGCACGGGCGGCTGTCGGCCGAGGAGGCTTTCGACCTCTCGCGCATCGACGAACATTGGCAGATCGAGCAATGGGGCGCCGACGAGGAAGCCGCCGAGACCGAGGCCGCAAAGCGCGCCGCCTTTGCCCAGGCGCACCGATTCTTGGAATTGTGCCGGTAACAATCCGGCCCAGTTTCCTGCCCGATGCCTGCCCCATCGGCACCCTGCCTGCCCAATGCCCGGAATTCAGGCGATTTTCCTCAACTCACCGATGCACTCTTGACCATCCAAAGCGCTTTCGCGGAAAATCGCCTATAGTGGGCATAAGATGTTCCGCTGAAAGACCCCGCTCGGACGGGGCAAAACTAAAACGCCCCCGCAGGACGGGGGTCAGCTCAGGAAGAGGTAAGAATGAAGAAATCGGTATTCCTCGGCGCTCTCGCGGCCACCACGGTGCTGGCCGGCGCGGCAATGTCTGCCACGCTGGACGACGTGAAGGCCCGGGGCGAGCTGATCTGTGGCTCGAACACCGGCCTGACCGGCTTCGGCATGCCCGATGCCAACGGCAACTGGGTCGGCTTTGACGTGGACCTGTGCCGCGCCGTTGCCGCCGCCGTTCTGGGCGACCCGACCAAGGTCAAGTTCGTGCCCACCACCGGCGAAACCCGCTTCACCGCGCTGGCTTCGGGCGAAGTGGACGTGCTGGTCCGCAACTCGACCTGGACCTTCTCGCGCGATGTTGACCTGAAGCTCGATTTCGTGGCCGTGAACTACTATGACGGTCAGGGCTTCATGGTGAAGAAGGACCTCGGCGTCACTTCTGCCAAGGAACTGGACGGCGCCACCGTCTGCATCCAGACCGGCACCACGACCGAGCTGAACCTGGCGGACTTCTTCAAGTTCAACAACATCAGCTATACCCCGGTCACCGTGCAGGACGATTCGGAAGCGCAGCGCCAGTATCTGGCCGGCGCCTGCGACGCCTACACCACCGACGCCTCGGGTCTGGCTGCTGCGCGTGCCACGATGGCCGACAGCGAAAACCACATCATCCTGCCGGAAATCATCTCGAAAGAGCCTCTGGGCCCGGTCGTCCGTCATGGTGACAACCAATGGGGCGATATCGTCCGCTGGACCTTCTTCGCGCTGCTGATCGCCGAAGAGAAGGGCATCACCAAGGCGAATATCGAAGAGGTTGCCTCCTCGTCGACCGACCCGGAAGTGAAGCGCCTGCTGGGCCTTGAAGGCGACATGGGCAAGATGTTCGGCCTGGACAACGCTTGGGCCAAGAACGCCATCGCCGCCGGCGGCAACTATGGTGAAATCTTCGAAGCCAACATCGGTTCGGCCACGCCGATCGGTCTGGCCCGCGGCCTGAACGCGCTGTGGACCCAGGGCGGCCTGCAATACGCCCCGCCGCTGCGCTGATCTGACAGGGGCGCGCCCATCAAGGGCGCGCCCCACTTCTTTTCTGTTCCAGCACAATGCGGACCCCGCGGCCCGGAACAGGGCACGGCATAACCGGCGAAAACGCCGGACGGGTCCTGCTTTTCACGGGGGTTCTCTGAATGTCCATGGCCTCAGACGCCACGGGGGCATCGAAAGACGGTTTCCGGCTTTCCATGCTGATCTACGATACGCGGTATCGGTCCTATACCATCCAGCTTGCCGTGCTGGTGTTGTTCCTGCTCTTCATCGGCTGGCTGACCGACAACGTGATCCAGAACCTTGCCGCCAAGGGCAAGGACATCAATTTCAACTTCCTGTGGGTCCGCGCCGGTTACGATATCGAGCAGCAGCTGATCCCCTATACGAATGACAGCACGCACGGGCGCGCCGTCATCATCGGGCTTCTGAACACGCTGGTGATCGCCATCATGGGCTGCGCCCTGGCCACGGTGATCGGGGTCATCGTCGGCGTGCTGCGCCTGTCGAAGAACTGGCTCGTCTCGCGCCTGATGACGATCTATGTCGAGGCGTTCCGCAACGTGCCCCTCCTCCTCTGGATCATCCTCGTCTTCGTGGTCACCTCGGAAACCCGGCCGCAGCCGCGCGATTTCCGCGTGACGCCCGAGATGGAGGCCGCGGGCGAACAGCCCGCCGCCAGCATGTGGCTGTGGGATTCGGTCGCGATGACCAACCGCGGCACCAACGTGCCCGCACCGCTGCTGGACCGCGGCCTCGGCTCGGTCGAAATCTTCACCGTGCCGGTGAACCTGTCGCTGCTGCTGATGATTGCCGTCGTGGCTGCCTCGATCTTCGCCAACCGCGCGCTTCTGCGCCATGCCTCCCGCGTGCAGGAGGAGACGGGTCTCCGCCCCGTCACATGGTGGAAATCGCTGCTGATCCTGTTCGGGCCGGTGATCCTGCTGCTCTGGGCCATGGGCTTCCATCTGGAATATCCCGAGCTCAGGGGCTTCAACTTCCAGGGCGGCATTTCGGTGATGCACAGCTTCACCGCGCTTCTGATCGCGCTGTCGCTTTATACCGGGGCCTTCATCGCGGAAATCGTCCGCGCCGGGATCATGGCGATCAGCCGCGGCCAGTCCGAGGCGGCCTTTGCCCTTGGCCTGCGCCCCGGCCGCACGATGAAGCTGGTTATCCTGCCGCAGGCGCTGCGGGTGATCATCCCGCCGCTGATCAGCCAGTTCCTGAACCTGACCAAGAACACCTCTCTGGGCATCGCGGTCAGCTATCTTGACCTGCGCGGCACGCTGGGCGGCATCACGCTGAACCAGACCGGGCGAGAGCTGGAATGCATGCTCCTGATGATGCTCATCTACCTGACGATCAGCCTGATCATCTCGTCGCTGATGAACGTCTTCAACGCTGCCGTAAAGCTGAAGGAGCGCTGAGATGGCCCGTAGTGCTGCGATTGAAAAGTCGATGGAGCCCTATGTCCGCACCGACATGCTGTTGCCCGAACCGCCACCTCTGGGCGAACGTGGTGCCGCGAAATGGCTGCGCGAGAACCTGTTCTCCGGGCCACTGAACACTGTGCTGACCATACTGGGCCTGCTGTTCGTGGTCTGGCTGGTCTGGACCGCCTTTCCCTGGTGGTTCCATTCGGTCTGGAACGCCAACAGCCTGTCGGAATGCCGCCAGATCATCGCTGCCGAAGGTGGCGCAAGCGGTGCCTGCTGGGCGGTGATCCGTGCCCGCTGGCACCAGTATCTGTTCGGCTTCTATCCGCCCGCGCTTTACTGGCGGCCGGTGCTGACCTTCGGGCTGATGTTCGTGGCCATGGCGCCGGTGCTGTTCTGGAAAGAGCGGAAGGGCGCGGTGCTGGTCGCGGCCGCGGGTGTGCTGACGGTGCTGGCCCTTCTCCTGCTGTCGGTGCCCATGGGCCCGTTGCTCGGATCGGCCCTGCTGATGCTGGCGCTGTTCGCGCTGGCATGGTTCATGCCGTCGCAGCTGATCCTCGTCACGCTGCTGTTCCCCTTTGCCGGATTCTTCCTTCTCTGGGGCGGGCCGGTCTGGAAACCTTTGGCCACGCTTCTGGGCTTTGCCCTGCTGACCGGGGTCTACAGCCTCTTGAAGACGCGTCTTGGCGTGGTCATGGCCACCGCGCTTGGCCTTCTGGCGGCTGCGGTCTACTGGTTGCTCTTGCAAGGCTATGTGACCGCGGCGCTGACCTCGGTCCTGAACATCGGGCTGGTATCGGTAAACTCCGACCAGTTCGGCGGCTTCCTTCTGGCCTTCGTGATCGGCGTCACCGCGATTTCGGCCTCGCTGCCCCTTGGCATCATGCTGGCGCTTGGCCGCCGCTCGGACATGCCGCTGATCAAATGGCTGTCGGTCGGGTTTATCGAGTTCATCCGTGGCGTGCCGCTGATCACGCTGCTGTTCACCGCCTCGCTGCTGCTGCAATACTTCCTGCCGCCGCAGACCAACTTTGACCTGATCCTGCGTGTGATCATCCTCGCCTCGCTGTTCTCGGCCGCCTATCTGGCCGAGGTCATCCGCGGCGGTCTGGCCGCCCTGCCCCGTGGCCAGTATGAGGCGGCGGATTCGCTGGGTCTGGACTATTGGCAGGCGCAGCGGCTGATCATCATGCCGCAGGCGCTGAAAATCTCGATCCCGGGCATCGTCAGCACCTTCATCGGGCTCTTCAAGGACACCACGCTGGTCTCCTTTGTGGGTCTGCTGGACCCGCTGCGCGGTGTCACCATGGCCGTCCGCGCCGACATCAACTGGAAGGGCATCTACTGGGAGCCCTACATTTTTGTCGGCACGATCTTCTTCCTCATCTGCTTCGGCATGTCCCGATACTCAATGTATCTGGAACGCAAGCTGAAGACCGATCATCGCTAAGGGGGCCGCAACATGGCTGAAGCACAAACGAAGATGCAGGTCTCGGACGAAATCGCGATCGAACTGCGCAATATGAACAAGTGGTACGGGCAGTTCCACGTCCTGCGCGACATCAACATGACGGTGATGCGGGGCGAACGGATCGTCATTGCCGGGCCCTCGGGCTCGGGCAAATCGACGATGATCCGCTGCATCAACCGGCTGGAGGAACACCAGTCCGGCCATATCATCGTGGACGGCACCGAACTGACCAGTGACCTGAAGAATATCGACAAGGTCCGGTCCGAGGTCGGGATGGTGTTCCAGCACTTCAACCTGTTCCCGCATCTGACCATTCTGGAGAACTGCACCCTCGCCCCGATCTGGGTCCGCAAGATCCCGAAGAAAGAGGCGGAAGAGACGGCGATGCATTTCCTGCGCAAGGTCAAGATCCCCGAGCAGGCGCATAAATACCCGGGCCAGCTGTCCGGCGGGCAGCAGCAGCGGGTGGCCATCGCCCGCAGCCTTTGCATGCGGCCGCGGATCATGCTGTTCGATGAGCCGACCTCGGCCCTTGACCCCGAGATGATCAAGGAAGTCCTTGATACCATGATCGAACTGGCCGAAGAGGGCATGACCATGCTTTGCGTCACCCACGAAATGGGCTTTGCCCAGGCGGTGGCGAACCGGGTCGTGTTCATGGACCAGGGTCAGATCGTCGAACAGAACGAACCAAAAGAGTTCTTCAACAATCCGAAAAGCGAACGGACCAAGCTGTTCCTCAGCCAGATTCTCGGCCACTAAGGCTGTCCGCTTATCACAAGGCGCCCCGAGAGGGGCGCCTTTTCCATTCCCGCCCTTCCGGCGTCGCCCGGGGGCAAGCCCTGCCCTTCCGCTTTGGCCAGTCTGGCGGGGCAGTGACAGGAGGTTGCGATGAATTGGGAAACCTATCTGGACCAGAACCAGCCGCGGTTCGTTGACGAACTGCTGGACTTCGTCCGCATCCCCTCGGTCTCGGCCAAGCCGGAGAATATTCCCGATGTGCAGCGCGCCGCCGCATGGGTCGCCGCCCGCCTGACCGCCGCCGGGGCCGAACATGCGGAGGTTCTGCCCACGGCCGGACATCCGGTCGTCTGCGCCGACTGGCTGCATGCGGGCGCGGACAAGCCGACGCTGCTGATCTACGGCCATTTCGACGTGCAGCCGGCCGAACCCTTCGACCTTTGGACCACACCGCCGTTTCAGCCGGAAATCCGCGACGGCAAGGTCTGGGGCCGCGGTGCCTCGGACGACAAGGGCGGCATGCTGATCCCCGTTCTGGCCTTCGAGGCGATGGTGCGGACCCAAGGCCGGCTGCCGGTCAATGTGAGATTTTTCTTCGAAGGACAGGAAGAAATCGGCTCTCCCGATCTGCCGCCCTTCGTGGCGGCGCATGCGGACAGGCTGCAGGCCGACATGATCTTTTCCGCCGACGGGCTGCAATGGGCGCCGGGCCAGCCGCAGATTGTCGAGGCGCTGAAGGGCCTTGTCTCACTGGAAATCCGGGTGCAGGGGCCGCGCGGCGACCAGCATTCCGGCATGGTCGGCGGCGGCATCGCCAATCCTGCGCTGGCCCTGGCGCAGATCCTTGCCGGGCTCCGCAACCCGGAAGGTCTGATCACCGTCGAAGGATTCTATGACGATGTGATCCCGCTGTCGGAAGAGGTGCGCGCCGCCATCGACCGGGTGCCCTTCCCGGATGAAGAGCTTTTGCGCGACACCGGCGCCCCCGCCATCTGGGGCGAGCCGGGCTATTCCACAAAGGAACGCATCTTCGCCCGCCCCACGCTGGACATCAACGGCCTGACCTCGGGCTGGCAGGGCGCTGGCACCAAGACGGTCCTGCCCGCCGTGGCCAGCGCCAAGATCACCTGCCGCCTTGTCGCCGCCCAGTCACCCGAGAGGGTCTTTGACGCGATTCGCGCCCATGTCGAAAAGCATTGCCCGCCCGGTGTCACGGCCGAAGTCCTGCGCAATCCGGGTCGGGCAGACCCGTTCCTTGTGCCCTCGGGCCATAATGCCACCGCGGTGGCCAGCCAGGTGCTGGAGGAGATATACGGCCGCGCGCCCTATCGCACCCGGGTGGGCGGGTCGATCCCGGTGATGACCACGCTTCTGGAAACGCTGGGGGTCCATGCCGTGATGTTCGGCTTCAGCCACGGGGACGAAAACCTGCATGCCCCGGATGAATTCTTCCGGCTGGAGGCGTTCCGGCTGGGTCAGACGGCCTATGGCCGCCTGTTCGAGCGATTGGGGGCCTGATCAGGCGGCAATCTCGCGCGGGACGACGAAATCGACGGTGATCCCCTGCCCGAAGCGGATCTCGCTCCAGCTTTCGGCATCGAAATCCACCACCAGCGTGGCGCCGGTCGGGTATTTGCGGAATTCCGGCGTGATCGGCGTCTTCGCCACCAGACGATGCGCGAATTCCGCAATGCCCGGATTGTGGCCGATCATCATGACCACATCCGCCTGCGCCTTCTGCAGAACGGCCATCATCACATCGGGGCCCGCGTGATAAAGAACCGGCTTCAGCTCCAGCACCGGGGTCGCGGGCAGCGCGGGGGCGATGCCCGAGAAGGTCTTGCGCGTGCGCAGGGAATCCGAGCACAGAACCTCTTGCGGGATATGGCCCCGGCTGGCCAGCCATTGCCCCAGATCGGCGGCGGCAGCCTTGCCGCGGTCGTTCAGGGGCCTGTCGTGATCCGGGGTCATCGGATCATCCCAGCTGGATTTGGCGTGCCGGGTCAGGATCAGGCGCTTCATCGGTGAAACTGGCTCATATGATAAGCGGAATGTTCTGGCATCCTTGCATAAGCCTGTGACAGCGGGCAAGCGCGGCGCACGAGGCAACCGCCGGTCATGCAAGGGCAGCCCGGTTCTGTGTCCAGAAAGGCATGGCAGGCAGGCACGTCATACCCTGCCCCGTTCAGCGCGCCGGCGGGACAGGCGGTCAGGCAAGGGGCGGCACAGCTGTCGCAGGGGCGTGGCGGCGCAGGCGGCAGGTCCAGCCTTTCGCGCAGGGCCAGCGCCCCGCGGAAGCTGACCATCAGCCCCTGATCCGGATGCACCAGAAGCCGCACCGGACTGTCCCAGACCCGCCCCGTGCGCAGGGCCCAGCGGTAGAACGGGTGATAGGGCGGTCCGCCAAAGGGAAACAGCGCCTTGGCCCCCAGATCGCAGGCCAGCCGCCCGATCACCCGGCGCGACCAGCGGTCCACCGGATCAGGCCCGCCCCATTCCGGCTGGGTCTGAAGATGCGGCCAATAGCCCGGCTCGGCCGGACCCAGCAGGAGCAGCGTGGCCGTGCCCTTGGGCAGACCCGCCTCACCGGGGTCGTGATGGAACCCGCCCAGAACCGACAGGAAATGCGGGGCCAGACGGGTGTTCAGGTCCTGAAGCGTCATCCTTGCCCCCGCCGTCAGAGGGGGCGCTGCCCCCGCGCGTTCCGCGCTCCCCCGGGATACTTATGCCAGTATGAAAGCGCAAAGGTCTTTCATACTGGTCCAAATATCCCCGCCGGAGGCGCCGCGCGCAGCCGCAAGCGACCCGCTGTCAGCGTTTCACGCGCGGTTTCACCCGCGGTTCGGTCGAGCGGATCTGCGATCCGGCACCATGGTCGGTGAACAATTCCAGCAGCGCGGCATTCGGGATGCGGCCATCGAGGATGGTGACGGCGCGGACGCCTTCCTCGATCGCCTTCAGCGCGGTGTCGGTCTTGGGGATCATCCCGCCCGAGATCACGCCTTCGTCGGTCATCCGGCGGATGTCTTCCGGCGACAGCTGCGTCATGACCTGACCCGAGGCATCCTTCACCCCCGGCACATCGGTCAGAAGGAGCAGCCGGTCCGCCCTCAGCGCGCCCGCGATGGCGCCGGCGGCGGTATCGCCGTTGACGTTGAACGTCTCATTGTCCTTCATCCCCGTGGCGACCGGGGCCACGACCGGGATGATCCCCGCGTTGTAGAGGTCGCGCAGCACCTGCACATTCATCTCGATCGGGCGGCCGACATAGCCCAGCTCGGGATCGTCGGCCTCGCAGACCATCAGATCGTCATCCTTGCCCGAGATGCCCACGGCGCGACCGCCCGCATCCATGATCGCCTGCACGATGCGCTTGTTCACAAGGCCGGACAGGATCATCTCGACCACTTCGACGGTGGCCTTGTCGGTGACCCTTTTACCGCGGACGAATTCCGATTTGATGCCCAGTTTCTGCAGCATCTCATTGATCATCGGGCCGCCACCATGGACCACCACCGGATGCACGCCCACCTGTTTCATCAGCACGATGTCGCGGGCGAATTCGGCCATGGCGCCGTCATCGCCCATGGCGTTGCCGCCGAATTTCACCACCACCACGGCATCTTCATAGCGCTGCAGATAGGGCAGCGCTTCGGACAGCATCTTTGCGGTATTCTGGGCGTCTTGCATGGTCAGGGTCTGCTGCTTCATGGGGGCCTCCGGGGTCAGGGGCCGCATAAGACTTTTACCGCCCCCTGCCAAGCGTCTTGGCCCGGGGCGGCCGAAGATCAGCGGCTCAGGGCCATTTGGCCAGCGGCGGCAGGCTCATCAGAACGGCATTGGCGTCGTGGCCTGTTTCCAGCCCGAATTTGGTGCCGCGGTCGTAGACGAGGTTGTATTCGGCATAAAGCCCGCGGTGGATCAGCTGCGCGTCACGGTCGGCCTCGGACCAAGGGGTGGCAAGGCGGCGTTCGGTCACCGGCAGGAAGGCGGGCAGGAAGGCCTGCCCCACAGCGCGGGTGAAGGCGAAATCGGCCAGCCAGTCGCCGGTGTTCAGATCGTCATAGAAGATGCCCCCCACGCCGCGGGCGCGCCCCCGGTGCGGGACAAAGAAATACTCATCCGCCCAGGCCTTGAACCGGGGGTAGTAATCCGGGTCATGCGCATCGCAGGCAGCCTGCATCTGCGCGTGGAAATGCGCGGTGTCCTCTGCATATTCTAGGCAGGGGTTCAGGTCGGACCCGCCGCCGAACCACCATGCGCCGGGGGTCCAGAACATCCGGGTGTTCATATGGACGGCGGGGGTATGAGGGTTCTGCATATGGGCGACAAGGCTGATCCCGCTGGCCCAGAAGCGTGGATCTTTGTCCATGCCGGGCACGCCGCGGGCGGCCATGGCCTTCTGCGCCTTCGGGGCAAGGGTGCCATGCACCTCGGACCAGTTGACGCCGACTTTCTCGAACACGCGGCCGTGGCGCATCACGCTCATCAGCCCGCCGCCGCCATCATTGGCGCGGGTGGTGGGCGTCACCTCGAACCGGCCGGGCGGGGCGGTGCCGGGGCCGCGGTCCTCCAGCGTCTCAAACGCCGCGACGATGCTGTCGCGCAAGCTGCGGAACCATTGCGCGGCCTGCGCCTTCTTTTCGGTGAAATCGTCCATGCCCGGCCCTCCGTCCTGCGGGTGCTACCACCGCGGGCGGCGCGGGCCAAGTCTCAGAAGGCGGGGGCGGCCACCGCGTCGAGGAGGCCCCGCCCGCCATCCACCGCCAGCACCTGCCCGGTGACGAAGGCCGAGGCATCCGAGGCGAGATACTGGATCGTCTCGGCCAGCTCATCGGGGGCGGCGATGCGGCCCAGCGGGGTGCCTGCCTCAATCTTTTCGCGCAGATCCGGGGTTTCTTTCAGGGCGCTGTGCAAGCTGGCACTCATCACGCTGCCGATGGACACGGCATTGACCCTGATTCCCTGAGGCGCCAGCGCCACGGCCAGTGTCCGGGTCATCTGCTCCACCGCGGCGGAGGCCATGGAATAGCCCAGAAGCTGCGGCTGCACCCGCACCGCCGCGACCGAAGACAGGTTGATGATCGAACAGATCGGCGTGCCCTTCTCCAGCCCCGATTTCTCGGCCGTCTGGATCATCCGTTTCGCCACCATCTGGCTGAGGCGGAGCGCGGTCATGACATTCTGCTGCCACATCGCCTCCACCAGATCGGTGTCCGGGTTCAGCACCTCGGACATGTGGCAGCGGCGGCTGGCGTTCACCAGAATATCCACCCGGTCGAAGGCATCGAAGGTGGCCGAGATCAGATTGGCGATGGTCAGCTTCTGGGTCAGATCACCCGCGAACAGCCGCGCGGCCCCTTCACCACGGGCCTCTTCGCCAATCTCGGCCTCCAGCTTCGCCTCGTCGATGTCGGCGAACATGACGCTGGCGCCACGGTCCAAGAGGTGGCGGGCGATGGCAAGACCAAGACCATTGGCCGCGCCGGTGACGATGGCGGATTTGCCGGAGACGGAAAAGGACATGGGGCCTCAGCAGGGGCTAGCGGGCGGGCCGGCGGGGTTTCGCCGCGCGGATCAGCCGGAAGGCCGGATCGCCGCCGATGGGTTCGACATCCAGAAAATGCTCGGTCAGGGGGGCATCATAGGGCAGATGGCGGTTCGCAACCAGCCACAGCACACCATCCGGCGCCATCATCCGGCGTGCCGCGGCAATGAACGCGGCCCCAAGCGCCGGGTCCGCCGCGCGGCCGGTGTGGAAGGGCGGGTTCATCACCACGGTTTCCACCAGCGACTCGGGCCGGAAGGTGGTGGCATCGGCCCAGTGGAACCGCGCCCGGTCATCCGCGATGTTCAGCCGCGCGCAATCCAGCGCCTCGGCCTCGGCCTCGACCAGATCCAGCCGCTTGACGCCCTGCCGCGCCAGCACGGCGCGGGAGAGATAGCCCCAGCCCGCGCCCAGATCGACGACCTTCGGCCCCAGCTTCGGCGGCAGCGCGGCGGCCAAGAGCATCGACCCGCGGTCCGGCCCGTCAGCCGAGAACACGCCGGGACGGGTGGTGAAACCCTCGACCTGCCGGTCGGTCGCGGCCCAGTCTTCCAGACCGGGACCGGCAGGAAAGACGGCAATCTTGCCATGGGCCTTGGACAAAGCCTCGGACAAGGGCACCCGGGCGCGCAGTTCCTTCAGAACGGAATCGATGCCGTCGGTCTTCTGCCCATCCACCGCCACCGGCCCGCCGGGGGCGACCTGCGCCGCCGCCTGCGCCAGCAGCGCGCGGGCATGGTCACGCGCGCGGGGCAGGCAAACGATCCCCGCGGCATAGGGCGGCGCGGGATCGGTCGCAAAGCCGCGGGCGCGGAAATGGTCATGATCGGGGCGAAAGCCGGTCAGCACCGTCACCCGGTCCTGCGGCAGGGCGGACAGGTCATCCCCCGCGACCGGGCGCCAGACCGCGATGCGGCCAGCGGGCGGCAGGATCAGCGCGCCGCTGTCCAGCGCAAGGTCGATACGGGCGGAACGCATGGGCGGGCGCCGAGGCGCCTATTCCTTTTCCATCGTGCATTGCAGCGGGTGCTGATGACGGCGGGCAAAATCCATCACCTGCGCCACCTTCGTCTCCGCCACCTCGAACGAGAAGACGCCGACCACCGCCAGCCCGCGCTTGTGCACGGTCAGCATGATGTCGAAGGCCTGCGCATGGTTCAGACCGAAGAACCGCTCCAATATATGAACCACGAATTCCATCGGCGTGTAATCGTCGTTCAGCAGCAGCACCTTGTACATCGGCGGGCGCTGCGTCTTGGGCTTCGGCTTGGCCAGCAGCGACGTATCCTGGCCCGGGGCCCCGGTCTTGTCCGAAAGCATGTGGGGCAGATGCGGCAAGAGAAGCTCCGTCCTGCGGGATTCGAAAGTTGCGGAATGATGACGGGAATATAGCTTCTTTTCCCCTAACGAAAAGGGGCGGGGATTGAAGAAGCGCCTCATGCGCGGCATCACGGGCACAAAAGGCGGTTTGCGGAGGGCAGAATGATCACCACCATCGGCTTTGATGCCGACGATACGCTGTGGCAGAACGAGGCCTATTTCCGCCTGACGCAGGAGCGGTTCGCCGATCTTCTGCGCGACCACGCCGACCCGCACCGCCTGCATGAGCGGCTTCTGGCCGCCGAGCGTCGCAACATCGGCGCCTATGGCTTTGGCGTCAAAGGCTTTACTCTGTCGATGATCGAAACCGCCATCGAGGTGACCGAAGGCCGTGTGCCCGCCACCGTCATCTCGGAAATCCTTGGCGCGGGGCGGGCGATGCTGGACCACCCGGTCGAGATCCTGCCCCATGCGCGCGAGGCGGTGGAGGCGCTGGCCGATGATTTCCGGCTGGTCCTGATCACCAAGGGTGACCTTCTGCATCAGGAGCGGAAGCTGGCCCAGTCCGGCCTTGGCGATTTCTTCGACGCGGTCGAGATCGTGTCGGACAAGACCCCCGCCACCTACCGTCAGGTTTTTGCCCGCCACGGCACGGGGGCGGCAGAATCGCTGATGGCGGGAAACTCGCTGAAGTCCGATGTGATTCCCGCGATCGAGGCTGGTGGATATGGCGTCTATGTGCCCCATGGCCTGACCTGGGACCTGGAGGCCGCGGACGAGCCGGCAGACCACCCCAGATATGTCAACCTTCCGGACCTGGGCGGGCTGCCGGCGCTTGTCCGCCGGTTGGCCGTAACCCCATAGATAGCGCCGGGCCAAGGGTTCCTCCCAAGATGTTCCAAAGCCGAATCGCAGGGTGCAGCATGGGTGCCACAACAGGAAGAAATCAGGCAAAGCCCTTGGAATTTCCGCGTTTTCGGCTCTGATCCCCTGTGCTAGCCTTTTTCTCGGCAGAAACGAGGTTCCGAAAAAGGGACCCGAAAACAGGCATAAGGATCGGGACAGTGGCCTCACTTCTCGGGCGGTTCATCCGCACAGTCACCCTGTTCGTGGCTTTGATCGCAGTCTTTGCGGCTGCGCCCGCCCAGGCCGCGCCCTTCGCGGCGATAGTCATGGATGCCCGCACGGGCGAGACGCTGTGGGAAAAGAACGCCAATGCGCGGCTGCACCCGGCTTCTCTGACCAAGATGATGACGCTGTATATCGCGTTTCAGGAAATCGAATCGGGCCGCATGTCGCTGGATACCGTGGTGACGGTGTCGAAACATGCCGCGGCTCAGCCGCCCTCGCGCCTTGGGCTGAAGCCGGGGCAGAAGATCAAGCTGCGCTATCTGATCCGCGCCGCCGCGATCAAATCCGCCAATGATGCCGCCACCGCCATCGGCGAGGCCATCGGCGGGACCGAAGCCGCCTTTGCCAAGCGCATGACCAAGACCGCCCGCGCCCTCGGGATGGGCAACACCACCTTCCGCAATGCGAACGGGCTGACCGCCGAAGGCCACCTGTCCAGCGCGCGGGACATGACCGTGCTGGGGCGGCACCTGTTCTATGATTTCCCGCAATATTACAACATCTTCTCGCGCCGCACCGCGGATGCGGGCATCGCGCAGGTGAACAACACCAACACACGTTTTCTGGACGCCTACGAAGGCGCCGACGGGATCAAGACCGGCTATACGGTGGCCGCGGGGTTCAACCTGACCGCCTCGGCCAAGCGGGGAGACAAGCGGATCATCGCCACGATCTTCGGCGGCGCCTCGACGCCCGCGCGCAATGCCAAAATGCGCGAGCTGATGGATATGGGATTCGATCTGGCGAAGAACGGCAAGAAGGTGGCCAAGCCCGAACCCGCGCCGGTGACCAATGACCTGCTGATCGCCGATGCGGTGGAAGAGGCTGTGACCGGCATCGACGTGCCGGGCGCCGAAGGTGGCGCGGGCAAGACGATCCGGGTTTCGGGCGAGGTGATCCGCTCGATCCGGCCGAAGGCGCGGCCCGGTGCCGCCCCCGCGGCCGAACCTGCGCATGATCCGGTGGCACTGGCCATCGCCTCGGGCGTGGCCGACGCTTTGGCCGAGGCCAATGCCGCGCCGCCGCCCGAAGGCACGCTGGAGGCGCAGGCCGTGGCGATGGCCGCGGGCGAATCCACCGAAGAGCCGGAAGAGGAAATCGTTGTGGCCGCAGCAGCTGAAGCGGCCCCTGCACCCGGCTCGCTGGAAGCGCAGGCCGCCGCGCTGGCTGCGGGCGCCGCCCCGGCCGTGGCTCCCGCACCGAATTCGCTGGAGGCGCAGGCCGTCGCTTTGGCCGAAGCGGCTCCGGAGGCCGCCGCCGTGCCCGCGGTGGATGCCGCACTGGCCGCTGTGCGCCCGGTGGCGCGGCCCGCAGGTCTGGTCGCTGCCCCTGCCCCAGTTCCTGCCCCGGTCGAGGTTGCAGTGGCAGAGCCGGTGCAGGAGACCGTCGCCCCGGTGGCCAAGGCCGTGCCGGTCGAGGTCCCCGCAGAAAAGCCTGTGGCCTTGGCCATGGCTGAACCCGCCCCGATGCCCGAGAGCATGCCCGACGTCACCGCCATCGAAACCGTCGCCGCCGATGCCAATGCGCCGATGCCCGAATCCGTGCTGGCCCCGGCCACCCGCAAGGCACCGATCTTCGACACCGTGGAAATGGCCGAGGTCGTGCCGGAACCCGCGGGCGAGACGCTGGTCGTGGTGTCGAAATCCACCTCGGGCGGGGCGCAGTGGGGCGTCAATGTTGGCGGCTATTCCTCACGCGGAGAGGCGGAGCGTGCGCTTCTGAAAACCGGCCTGTCGGAAAGCGCAACGCTGGACGGCGGGCTGCGCAAGGTGACGGAACGCAGCGGCAAATACCGCGCCACCTTCCTGGGCCTGTCCGAAGATCAGGCCGCGCTGGCCTGCCGCCGCATCCGCGCCCGCGGCGTGGAATGCGAAACCACCGGCCCCGCGGGCTGAGCCGCCTGCAGCAAAACCAAAGCCGCCGCGCAACACCGCGGCGGCTTTGTGCTTTTCAGCGGAGACCGGCCTTTTCCAGGCGCGGCAGGACTTCCTCGGCGAAATAGGGGAATTCGCGGATGTAGTCGACGAAGGACAGCGTCGTCCCGGCAAAGCCCGTCTCATGCAGGCGGATGATTCCCGCCGCCACCTGATCGGGTGTGCCGACCAGCGGAAAGCCACCATGGCCCATGGCAAACAGGTGTTTGATCTGCGCCAGAAGGTCATGCGGAAAGCTGTGAGCATGGGCGAATTGCAGGTTCACCAGATTGTCCACTGCCTCGGTATCGGCATTTTCGACCGCGGTGTAATGCAGGAACTCCTGCGCCTCCTTCTCCGTCGGGCGGCAGATCACATGGCTGAAGGTCAGCACGCCGATATCGCGCCCCTTGGCCGCGGCCTGCGCCTTCAGTTCGACGATCTCGGTCTTCGACCGCTCCAGGTCGATGGCGGGGGTGAACAGGAAATCGGCATTGTCGGTGGCAAAGGCGCGGCCCTGCCCCGACCCGGCCGCGTTGAAGATCGGGACCGACCCGCGCACCGGCGCCGGATCGCCCTTCAGCCCGCGGATGCCTCGGAAATAGGTGCCGTCCCAGTCGAACCTGCTGTCCGAGGCCCAGATCTTCCGGATCAGGTCGAACCATTCCTGCGCATAGGCGTAACGGGTTTCGTGATCATCCGGCAACGTCAGGCCAAGCGCCTGATATTCCGGCTTGTTCCACCCCGCGACGATGTTCAGCCCCGCGCGCCCGTGGCCGATCCGGTCGATGGTGGCAATCTGCTTGGCGACCACCACCGGATGGTTCGCCGCGGTGTGGATGGTGGCGAAGACCGAGATGTTCTGCGTCGAAGCCAGAAGCCCCGCGGCCCATGTCATCGTCTCCAGCACGCCGCCGTGGAAATCCGTCTCGCCGCCGTAACCGATCCAGCGCGCGATGGGCAGCATGAAGTCGATCCCGGCGGCATCCAGCATGCGGGCCAGCGTCAGGTTGTTGTCCCAGCTGGCCTCCCACCTCTCGGCGATCTTGGTGGGTGTCATGCCCGAGGAGCAGTTGGTCGAAAACGTGCCAAGGCGAAACCGTTCGCCCGAGAGCATCGGGTGTTGAGCCATTGCGGAAGTCCCTGTTGGAGTTTTAGTGATATTTTATGTTTGAAATTCTATCGTAAATTCGCATTGCGTCAATGCCCTGCCCCGCGGCACCATGGGCGGGCAAAGGCAGGTTGGCATGACGGAAAAGACATCGGAAAATCAGGGGGCTGACGCGCCGCGGGGGCTGAACCTGCGCTGGCATCTGGCGCAGACCGCGCTGGAGGTGGACACGACCGAACTGGAATTCGCGCTGATGCGCACGTTCGAGGGATTCGGGCGCTGGCAGTCGGAATGCCTCGCCTCGGTCTCGGACCACCGGGCGACGGGGCCGGAAAATGCGATGCTGCACATCATCCGCATGAACGACCGGCCGAAATCCTTACGCGATCTGGCGCGGATGACGAACCGCGACGATGTGCCGAACATCCAGTATTCCCTGCGCAAGCTGATTGCCGCCGGGCTGGTGGTGCGGCGCGGATCGGGGCGCGCGGGCGTGACCTATGAGGTGACCGCCGAGGGCCGCCGCGTGTGTGAGGATTACGGCGATGTCCGCCGCCGCCTGCTGATTGCCGCGGTGGAAAACCTGCCGGGCTTTGCCGACCGTCTGGCCGAGGCGGCACGGACGCTGAACATCCTGACCGGGATTTATGAAGAGGTGGCACGAGTGGCGGCCACGCACCGGGGCTGAGGCGGCTTTGATGGCCCCCTCCCAAAAGAAGGAGGGGGGCGCGGGGATCAGAGCGCCGTCAGCCGGTGGAACCGCGCGCGTTCATAGACCAGCGGCGCGCCCTCGGCCTGCCGGATCTGCCGGATATGGCCGATGAAGATGCGGTGGCTGCCCGCGGTCATCGCCTCTGCCACATCGCAGGAAATCGCGGCCAGCGCACCGGACAACAGCGGCAGGCCGGTGTCATCCGCGGTCCAGTCGCCCGCGGCGAATTTATCCTCGCCCGTGGTGCCGCCGATGCCCGCAAAGCGCAGCGCAAGCGGCGCCAGCGGATCGGCCAGCAGGTTCACGGCGAAACGCCCGCTGGTGTCGATGGCCGCACAGGTGCCGGTGCCGCGGTTCACACAGACCAGCAGGCTGGGCGGATCGGCGCTGACCGAACACACCGCGGTGGCGGTGATGCCCCGCCGTTCGTCGCCGTCGCGGGCGGTGATGATCGTCACCGCACCGGGAAACCGGGCCATGGCGGCCCGGAACTGCTGCACGTCGACCGGCGCGCCCATCATGCAGCCCGAAGCTGGCCCAGATAGGCCCCGGCCTCCGCCGGATCGGCGAACCACGGGAAGAAATCGCGCGGATCGTCAAAGCCGTTGGCAATCCGCTGCGCCAATGCCGGGAAGGCCTGCGCGCTGCCCATGATCTCCAGCACGAAGGACGGCGGCGGCATCAGCATCATATTGGTCCAGCGCACCACCCATTGCGCATAGTCCCAATAGGCATCGAAAGTGCCCTGCATCCATACCCCGTCGAAGGGCCGGTCCTCCTGCGCCAGAATGCGCCGCAGATAGATCGCCGCCGCCTTGGCCGCGTTGTTGGACCCCTGCCCCGTGATCGGATCGTTCAGACAGACCGCATCGGCCAGACCCAGCACCTTGCGCCCCGACGGCAGCGTCGCCACCGGCTGCCGCACCGTGGGCGCAAAGCGCCCGGCCAGAATGCCGTTGTCATCGGTCAGGGCGATGTCGCGGCAGCGCTCCGCCTCCCACGGCAGGAAGGTGTCCACGATCCATTTCGACTTGGCCAGATGCTCCTCGGGCGTCTTAACCTCGGCCCAGCAATCCATCGGGCCGCCCGGCACACCCTCCATCACCATGATTTCACAGGGGCCGGTGGTGGTCAGCGCCGGGAAGACGAAATATTCGCCCACGCCGGGGATCAGGTTGAAACTGACCGCCGAATGTTCGGGCCGCGGGGTCATGCCGGTGACATAGGTCAGCGCCAGCGCCCGCTGTGGCCGGTCGAACGGGGATTTCGCGGCGTCGCGTTCGAACATCCGCCCGATCTCGCCCTTGCCCGAGGCGACGAGGACCAGATCATCCTCGCCCGCATAGGCCTCCAGCTCGGCCACACCGGCATCGGCGATGACCAGATCTCCGCCCGCCGCCTCGAATTCAGCCAGCCAGCGCGGGATCTTCACCCGCTGATCCACCGAATAGGCGTTGCGGTCCAGCCGACCCACCCAGTCGATGGCCTTCTGCCCGGGCAGTTCCGGATGCGGCACGCTGAAGGAAATCCCCTCGACCGGCGGACAGCTGTCCGACCAGAAGTCGATGCCCAGATCGCGCTCATGCTGCACGGCATTGGCGAACATGCACTGGCTGGACAGGACGCGGCCCGCGGCCACCTCTTCTGCCGTGCGGTTCTGCACCACGCGCACCTTGTAGCCCTTTTGCAGCAAGCCCAAAGCCACCTGAAGCCCGGATTGCCCGCCGCCGACAATGGTGATCTTTCTCATCTCCAACTCCCTGTTTTATGGTTATCCCATCAGCTTCGGGATCGCGGGAACCGCCTGTTCCGGGCCCATGGCGGTATAGCCGCCATCCACCCGTATGTCGGTGCCGGTGATGAAGCTGGCCTCGTCCGAAAACAGGAACAGCACCGCCGCCGCCACCTCTTCGGGATGACCCACGCGGCCCAAAAGGTGGAAGGGTGCGGCCACGGCATCGGTCTTGTCGCGGTTGCCGCCGGTCAGCTGATCCATGATGTTGGACCATGTCCAGCCGGGCGAGACGGCGTTCACCCGGATGCCCTTGGGCGCCAGATCCATCGCCTGATTGCGGGTCAATTGCAGGATCGCCGCCTTCGACACCGGATAAAGCCAGCGCCCGGTCTGGGCCACCCGGGCCGAGATCGAGCCGAAGTTCACGATCGCGCCGCGGTTCTTCTCCAATTCCGGCAGCGCGGCTTGCATCAGCATGACAGAGCCCACGATGTTCACATCCAGCGCCGCCAGCCATTCCGCCCGGGTCGAGGCCGCGCCATTGTCCAGATAGGTGCAGGCGACATTGACCAGAAAGTCGATCCGCCCGAAGGCCGCGACCGTGCCCGCCACCAGCGCGGCAATCTGCGAATCATCCGTCACATCAGTGCGGGTAAAGGCTGCGCCGGGCGGCAATTCGCCCGGATCGGCAATGTCCGCGACCATCACCTTCGCGCCCGCCTCGACAAAAGCCTGCACCACGGCACGGCCGATCTTGGTGGCGCCCCCCGGAACGATGGCCACCTTCCCTGCGATCCCTTTCATCGCCGGCTCCCTGTTTTTGTTGAAGTTTGAAGGAATTGTGACGCAAGCCCTGGCAACCGCTATCCGCCCCGCGCGGCCACTATCCGGAAAACGAAAAAATCCGCCGCCCCCGGGGCCGCAAAGACGCATCGCGTGTTACGCTTTGCCGGTCAGGACAGGAGCCGCGATGATCCAGCCGCTGCCCTTGCAGGCGCACCGCCTGTTCCACTCCACCGACCTTGATGAGGCGCGGGAGCAGGTGGCGCGCGTGTTCTGCCCCCATCTTCTGGACATCCGCGGCGATGGGTTCAGCGCGCGGCACCACCACCTGCCGGGGCAAAGGCTCAGCCTGAACTACATCGAATACGGCGCGCGGACGCGGATCGTGCCGGGGGAACTGGACGGGTTCTATCTGCTGCAGATCCCGCTCTCGGGCGGCGCGGCGATCCGAAACGGGGCGGAAAGCTATCTTTCCACGCCCGACCGGGCGGCGCTGCTGAACCCGCATCTGCCGACGGCGATGGACTGGCACGAAGGCACCCGGCAGGTGCTGGTGCAGATCGGCCGCCGGGCGATGCAGGACCATCTGGCCGAGGCGCTTGGCGCGCCGTCGGACCGCGCGCTCACCTTCCGCGGCGGGCTGGACCTGACCACCGGCCCCGGGGCCGCGCTGCGGCGGCTGGTCCTGTGGCTGGTGGCCGAGGCGGATGCCGGAACCCCGCCGCTTGGCCCCGGGCTGATGGCGCGGCAGATCGAATCGACCCTGCTCTCCGGCCTCCTTGAGGCGGCGGACCACGACCACCGCGCGCTGATCCTGCGTCACCGCGCCGCGCCGCGCCCGCGCCATCTGCGGCTGGCCGAGGGCTTTATCGAATCGCATCTGGACCAGCCGGTCACGCTGGAGGATGTGGCCCGCGCCGCCGGGATCAGCGCGCGCGCCCTGCAACTGGCGTTCCGCCAGCATCGCGACACCACCCCGCTCGGCTTCTGGCGCGATGCCCGGCTGGAGCGTGCGCATCAGGACCTGCGCGGCGCGGCGCCGGGCACCACCGTCACCGGAGTGGCGCTGAAATGGGGCTTCACCCATTTCGGCCGGTTCTCGGAACTCTACCGCGCCCGCTATGGCCTGTCGCCGCGCGACACCTTGCGCGCGGCACAAAACCCCTGATCCCTTTCCAGTTTGTCCAAATATCCCGGGGGAGTCCTTGCCGTGGCAAGGACGGGGGCAGAGCCCCCTCTTGCGCCGTTCCGGCCAAATCCTTCAGGCTTGATATTTTAAGCTTGAAATTTATGGCCACACTGTCATCCTGCCCCCAACACAGGGAGCATCAGGATATGAAGATCCTCTGCCTTGGCGGCGGGCCCGCGGGCCTTTACTTTGCCATCTCGATGAAGCTGCGCGACCCGTCGCATCAGGTGACGGTGCTGGAACGCAACCGCGCGAATGACACCTTCGGCTGGGGGGTGGTGCTGTCCGACGATGCACTTGGCCGGATGCAGAAGAACGATCCCGTCAGCACCGAGGCGATCCGCAGCCATTTCGCCTATTGGGACGATATCGCCGTGGTGCATGACGGGGTGCGCACTGTCTCGGGCGGGCACGGCTTCGCCGGGATCGGGCGCAAGCAGATGCTGATCCTGCTGCAGGCCCGCGCCCGCGAACTGGGCGTCGACCTGCAATTCGAGACCGAGTTCCGCACCGCCGAGGACTATCGCCGCGACTATGACCTCGTGGTCGCCAGCGACGGCATCAACTCGGTCGTGCGGCGCGAATATGCCGATGTGTTCCGCCCCGACATCGACACCCGCAAGTGCAAGTTCGTCTGGCTGGGCACCCATCAGAAATTCGAAGATGCCTTCACCTTCATCTTCGAGAAGACCGAACACGGCTGGATTTGGGCCCACGTCTACCAGTTCGACGACAACACCGCGACCTTCATCGTCGAGACCCTGCCCGAGACCTGGGAGAAGCTGGGCTTCCCCGACATGACCAAGGAAGAGACGGTGGAAACCTGCCGCCGGATCTTTGAACGCCATCTGGGCGGGCATGACCTGATGTCCAATGCCGCCCACCTCCGCGGCTCTGCCGTGTGGATGCAGTTCCCGCGGGTGATCTGCGAGAGGTGGTATCACGAAAATGTCGTCCTGATGGGCGATGCGGCGGCGACGGGGCATTTCTCCATCGGCTCCGGCTCTCGTCTGGCTTTTGACAGCGCCATCGCGCTGGCGGAATATCTGCATTCCGAGCCCGACATGCAGGCGGCCTTTGCCCGCTATCAGGATGAACGCCGGGTCGAGGTGCTGCGCCTGCAATCTGCCGCCCGCAACAGCCTTGAATGGTTCGAACAGGTAGAGCGGTATCTGGACATGCCCGCCCCGCAATTCGCCTATTCGCTGCTGACCCGCAGCCAGCGGATTTCCCACGAAAACCTGCGCCTGCGCGATCCCGGCTGGCTGGCCGGGGCCGAGGACTGGTTTCAGGCGCAGGCCGGGGGCGAACCCGGCCGCCGCCCAATGTTTGCGCCCTTCACGCTGCGGAACATGACGCTGAAGAACCGGATCGTCCTGTCCCCCATGGCGCAATACAAGGCCGTGGACGGCTCCCCGACCGATTGGCACTTCGTCCATTACGCCGAACGCGCCAAGGGCGGGGCCGCGCTGATCTATACCGAAATGACCTGCGTCTCGCCCGAAGGCCGGATCACCCCCGGCTGCCCCGGCCTGTATGCCCCCGCGCATGAGGTGGCGTGGAAGCGGCTGGCCGATTTCATCCATGCCGAGACCACGGCGAAATTCTGCTTCCAGATCGGCCATGCAGGCCGCAAAGCCTCGACCTGCGTGCCATGGGATGGCGGGATCGACAAACCGCTGCCCACGGGCAACTGGCCGGTGCTCAGCGCCAGCGCCCTGCCCTACAAACCCGACAATCAGGTGCCCCGCGCGATGAACCGCGCGGATATGGATGCGGTCACCGCGCAATTCGTCGCCGCCACCGAAATGGCCGCCCGCATCGGCGCCGATATGGTCGAGATGCACGCCGCCCACGGCTATCTGCTGGCCTCGTTCATCTCTCCGGTCACCAACCGGCGGACAGACGAATATGGCGGCAGCCTGGAAAACCGCATGCGCTATCCGCTGGAGGTCTTTGCCGCCATGCGCGCGGTCTGGCCCGCGGAAAAGCCCATGTCGGTGCGGATTTCCGCCAATGACTGGATCGACGGCGGCGTGACCCCGGCCGAGGCGGTGGAGGTCGCGCAGATGTTCCATGCCGCGGGGGCCGATATCATCGACGTCTCCTCCGGTCAGACCGACCCGGCGGAAAAGCCGATCTATGGCCGGATGTTCCAGACCCCGTTCAGTGACCGTATCCGCAACGAGACGGGAATCGCCACGATGACGGTGGGCAATATCAGCGACTATGATCAGGTGAACGGCATCCTGATGGCGGGCCGCGCCGATCTGGTCTGTCTGGCCCGCGCGCATCTGGCCGATCCCTACTGGACGCTGCATGCCGCCGTGGCGCAGGGCGACACGCAAAGCAACTGGCCGCAGCCCTACAAGGGCGGGCGCGATCTGGCCTTCCGCCTGCGCGAACGCCAACAGGAGGCGATAAGGGCATGACCTTGACCGGCAAGCGGGTCCTGATCACAGGGGGCGGCACCGGCGTGGGTGCAGACCTTGCCCGCGGCTTTGTCGCCGCAGGGGCCGAAGTCGTCATCACCGGCCGGCGCGAGGCGCCGCTGCGCGACACCGCCACCCGCACCGGGGCAAGGTGGATCGCCGCCGATGTGACCGATGAATCTTCGGTCCAAGCAATGTTCGCCGCGGCCGGACCCTGCGACATCGTCATCGCCAATGCGGGCGCCGCGACCAGCGCCCCCTTTGGCCGCACCACGCTGGCGGACTGGTCCGCTATGCTGGCAGTGAACCTGACCGGCACCTTCCTGACCTTCCGCGAGGGGCTGGCCCAGCTTCCGGGCTGGGGGCGGCTGATCGCCGTGGCCTCCACGGCGGGGCTGAAGGGTTACGGCTATGTCGCCCCCTATGCGGCGGCCAAACACGGAGTTGTGGGTCTGTGCCGCAGCCTGGCGCAGGAGGTGGCGAAGAAGCCGGTGACGGTGAATGCCCTCTGCCCCGGCTTTCTGGATACCGAGATGACCGACCGCTCGGTCGCCAATATCACCGCCAAGACCGGCATGGGCGCGGACGAAGCCCGCGCGACTCTGGCCGCCGCCAATCCGCAAAAGCGGCTGATCCGCCCGGATGAGGTGACGGCCGCGGCCTTGTGGTTGTGCGGACCCGGTTCGGACGGCATCAATGGTCAGGCGATACCGATAGCGGGGGGAGAGCTTTGACCGAAGGTTCCAAGCGGCGGCTGAAACTGTGGATCCGGCTGTTTGCGCTGACCCGCACGGCCGAGGGGCAGGTCCGCGAATACCTGCGGCTGACCCATGCGACCACACTGCCGCGGTTCGACGTGATGGCCGCGCTCTATCGCCGCCGCGACGGTGTGACGATGAGCGAGCTTTCCCGGCTTCTGCTTGTGTCCAACGGCAATGCCACCACCGTGGTGGACCGGCTGGAGGCCGACGGGCTGGTCGCGCGCCGCCCCTCCGATTCCGACCGCCGCACCGTCTTTGTCGCGCTGACGCCCGAAGGCGTGGCGCAGTTCGAGATCATGGCCTCGGGCCATGAGGCCGAGGTCGCCCGCGTCTTCGCCAACCTGTCGGACGCCGATGTGGACACCCTGACCGAGATCCTGAAACGCGCAGGAAAACCCCAATGACCGAACTTGCCCCGCTGAAACCGAAGCATTTTCTGTGGGAGGTGCGCGACCGCATCGCCACAGTGCGGCTGGACCGCCCTGACCGCAAGAACCCGCTGACCTTCGACAGCTATGCCGAGCTGCGCGACACGTTCCGCGCGCTGGCCTATGCGACGGATGTGGATGTGGTGGTCTTTGCGCCGAATGGCGGCAATTTCTGCTCGGGCGGGGATGTGCATGACATCATCGGCCCCTTGGTCGGCATGGAGATGAAGGGGCTTCTGGCCTTTACCCGAATGACCGGCGATCTGGTCAAGGCGATGATTTCCTGCGGAAAGCCGATCATCGCCGCGGTGGATGGCATCTGCGTCGGCGCAGGCGCGATCATCGCCATGGCCTCGGACCTGCGGCTGGCGACACCGGCGGCGAAATGCGCCTTCCTTTTCACCCGCGTCGGGCTGGCGGGCTGCGATATGGGGGCCTGCGCCATGCTGCCCCGGATCATCGGTCAGGGGCGGGCGGCGGAACTTCTCTACACCGGCCGGGTGATGGGCGCCGAAGAGGGCGAGCGTTGGGGCTTCTGGAACGCCCTGCACGACGCCGGAGCGCTGGAGGGTGAGGCGCGCAAACTGGCGCTGCGGCTGGCAGCGGGTCCGACATTTGCCCATGGCATCACCAAGACCCAGTTGAACCAAGAATGGAACATGGGGTTGGAGCAGGCGATCGAGGCCGAGGCCCAGGCGCAGGCGATCTGCATGCAGACAAAGGACTTCGAACGCGCCTACCACGCCTTCGTGGCCAAAGAGAAACCGGTCTTCGCGGGTGACTGAGCGCCGGGGGCGCTTCGCCCCCCGGACCCCCAGAGGATATTTGTGAACAGATGAAATGAGCGATCAGAGTTTCCTGCACTGGCCTTTCTTCGAAGACCGCCACCGCGCCCTGGCGGCGGAGGTGGAGGCTTGGGCCGCCGCGCATCTGCCCGTGGATCATGGCGATGTGGATGCGGCCTGCCGCGGGCTGGTGGCGGCGCTTGGCGCAGCGGGGCTGCTGCGCCATTCAGGCGCGGCGGAGGGGGAACGGCTGGATGTCCGTTCGCTTTGTCTCATCCGCGAGACGCTGGCGCGGCATGATGCGCTGGCCGATTTCGCCTTTGCCATGCAGGGGCTGGGCATGGGCGCGGTGTCGCTGTTCGGCACGGCGGACCAGCGCCGCTGGCTGGACCGCACGCGGGCGGGAACGGCGATTGCCGCTTTCGCGCTGACCGAACCGGGGTCCGGCTCTGACGTGGCGGCGACGGCGACGGTGGCCGAACGGATGCCCGGAGGATATCGGCTGACGGGCGAGAAGACCTATATCTCCAACGGCGGGATTGCCGATGTCTATGTGATCTTCGCCCGCACGGGTGAGGCGCCGGGCGCGCGCGGGCTGTCGGCCTTTCTGATGCCCGCCGAGACGCCGGGCCTGTCGGTCGCCAGCCGGATCGAGGTGATCGCGCCGCATCCCCTGGCCCATCTGCGGCTGGAGGGCGTGGTCCTGCCCGAAGCGGCGCGGATCGGGGCCGCAGGGGACGGGTTCAAGCTGGCCATGTCGGTGCTGGATGTGTTCCGGTCCACCGTGGGCGCAGCGGCGCTTGGCATGGCGCGCCGCGCGCTGGACGAGGCTTTGGCCCGCACGCAGACCCGCCGGATTCAGGGCGAGCCGTTGGCCGCGCTGCAGATGGTGCAGGGCCATCTGGCGGATATGGCGCTGAAGGTGGATGCGGCGGCGCTGCTGGTTTACCGCGCGGCCTGGACCAAGGATCAGGGCGCGGCGCGGGTCACGCGCGAGGCGGCGATGGCGAAACTTTACGCCACCGAGGCCGCACAGGAGGTGATTGATGCCGCGGTGCAGCTGCATGGCGGCGACGGCGTGCGCCATGGCGTCAAGGTCGAGGAATTGTATCGGGACATCCGCGCCTTGCGCATTTACGAAGGCGCCAGCGACGTGCAGCGCGTCGTGATTGCCCGGAGCATCCTTGCATGACCTACAGCCGCCCGATCCGCGTCGAATTCAACCACTGCGACCCCGCGGGGATCATGTTCTACCCGCGCTATTTCGAGATGACGAATTCGGTCTCGGAGAATTTCTTCCGCGAGGTGGCGCTGTTCCCCTATGAGGAGATGATGGCCGCCGGTCAGGGCGTGCCCACGGCCGGGCTGACCGCGGCCTATCATGCGCCCACCCGGCTGGGCGAGGTGCTGGACTGGCGGCTGACGGTCACAAAGCTGGGCCGCACGTCCATTGGCCTGCATCTGGAGGCGCATTGCGGCGGCAGCCACCGGGTGACGGTGGATATGACGCTGGTCTTCGTCACCTTCACCGGCGGGCCCGAGGCCTGGCCGCAGCCGATCCGTGACCGGATCACCGCCTTCATGGAGCGCATATGACCACCGAATTCCTGCATCCCAAGGGCTGGAAGCCCGCCATCGGCTATTCCAACGGCGTGGCCGCACGCGGGCGGATGGTGTTCACCGGCGGCATGATCGGCTGGAACGCCGAGGCCGAGTTCGAGACCGACGATTTCGTCGGCCAGACCGCGCAGGCGCTGCGCAACATCGTGGCCGTGCTGGCCGAGACGGGTGCCGGGCCGGAGCATATCGTGCGGCTGACCTGGTATGTCACGTCGAAGGCCGAATATCTGGCCGGGCTGAAGGAGCTGGGCCGCGCCTATAAGGAGATCATCGGGCGGCATTACCCGGCGATGGCGCTGGTGCAGGTGGTGGGTCTGGTCGAGGACCGCGCCAAGGTCGAGATCGAGGCCACGGCGGTGATCCCGGACTGACGTGCGGCAGACTGAGACCGGAGGCTTCCCCCGAGGCGGGTGCGGCGGTATACAACGGCATGCGCAAGACCCTGACCGAGATTTACGACGCCCGCGTGGCCGAAGGCACCCTGCGGCCCGATCCGGCGCAGCATGGTCTGCTGCCCCTGCTGGAGGGGCTGCGGCAATGGCTGGAGGACAATCCCGCGCCGAAGAAATCCGGCTTTCTGGGTGGGCTGTTCGCCAAGGCGCCGCCGCCTCCGCCGCCGGGCTTGTATCTCTGGGGCGGCGTCGGGCGCGGCAAGTCCATGCTGATGGACCTGTTCACCGATGCGACCGCCATCGCCGCCAAGCGGCGGGTGCATTTCCACGCCTTCATGCAGGAAATCCACCATGCCATGCATGAGGCGCGCAAGACCGGGGTCGAAGATGCCATCGCCCCGGTGGCCGACAAGATCATACGTGAGCTGCGTCTGCTGGCCTTTGACGAGATGCAGATCACCGACATCACCGATGCGATGATCGTCGGGCGACTGTTTGAAAAGCTGTTCGCCGGGGGGGTGGTGATCGTCACCACCTCGAACCGCCCGCCCGAGGATCTGTACAAGAACGGACTGAACCGGCAGCTGTTCCTGCCCTTCATCGCCATGCTGCGCGAAAAGCTGGTGGTGCAGGAGATCGCCAGTCCGAATGATTATCGTCAGCACCGGCTGACCGGGGCGCAGGTCTATTTCCACCCCGCGGGCGCCAGCCGCGGCCAGATCGAGGCGATCTGGAACGACCTGACCGGTGGCGCGAAGGGCGAGGTCCTGCGCCTGCCGGTGAACGGGCGCGAGACGGAACTGCCGCGTTTCGCCAATGGCGTGGGCCGGGCCAGTTTCTGGGACCTGTGTGCCAAGCCCTTGGGGCCGGGGGATTATCTGGCCATCGCACAGGCGGTGCGGGTGCTGATCCTTGAGGACATTCCGCAGCTGTCGTCGTCGAACTTCAATCAGGCGAAACGCTTCGTCACGCTGATTGATGCGCTTTATGAGGCGAAGGTGCGGGTGATCTGCTCGGCCGCGGATGTTCCCGAACGGCTGTATGTCGAGGGCGAAGGTGCCTTTGAATTCGAACGCACGGCCAGCCGGTTGCGTGAGATGCAAAGCGCGGATTGGGGCGCGCCTCAGCCCGAATAGGCCTGCCACAACAGCCGCAACGCCATTCCGGCCGAGGTGACGACCAGAAGCGGCCGGATCAGCCGCGATCCGATCCGCATGGCCAGCCGCGCGCCCACCAGCGCCCCTGCAGTCTGCGCCACCGCCATGGCCAGCCCGGTCATCCACCAGATGGCCCCGGTGGGGACGAACACCAGCAGCGAGCCGAGGTTGGAGGCGAAGTTCAGCAGTTTGGTATGCGCCGTGGCCTTCAATACGCCGTAGCCCGCCAGCAGGACGAACCCCAGCATGAAGAAACTGCCGGTTCCGGGGCCGAAGAACCCGTCATAAGCCGAAATCAGCGGCACCGCGGTCAGGGCAAAGACCGCAGGCTTCATCCTTTGCACCCGGTCCTGATCCGACAGGCCCTTGCGCAGCGCGAAGAAGGCCGCGATCCCGATCAGGATGACCGGCATGATCAGCCGCAGCACATGCGCCGGGATCAGATGGGCGATCAGCGCCCCCGCGGCCCCGGCCAACCCGGCAATGGCCGCCATGGCAAGCTGATCTTTCAGCCGCACATGCCCCGCCCGCGCATAGGCCAGCGCCGCGGTGCCCGATCCGAAACTGCCCTGCAGCTTGTTGGTGCCCAAAGCCTCCACCGGGCTGGCGCCCGCCAGCAGCAGCGCAGGCACCGTAATCAGCCCGCCGCCGCCCGCGATGGAATCCACAAATCCCGCAAGAAAGGCCGCCAGAACCAGAAGAAGCGCGGTATCCGTAGCAATTTCGAACATTTACAGATCCAGATGGCGATGGATGCGCCCGACAACCCGGCCGTCGTCCAGCGCGAAATCCGGATCCGATCCGGTGTCGCGGAATCCGATCCGCGCGTAATAGGCCAGCCCCGGGGCGTTGTCGGCGCGGATCGTGGCGGCGATCCGCGTGATCCCCGCCCCCTGCGCCTGTTCACGGGTCAGTGCGAAGAGCGCCGCCCCCACGCCCCGCGCCTGAATGCCCGGCTGCACGAAGGTGCCGATATGCGATTCGCCCTGGTACAGGCTGATGGATTGCCAGCCGATGATCCGGCCCCCGTCCTCGGCCACGACAGAAGTCTGCACTTCCGGCCCGTCGATGTAATCCACCCCCACGGCTTCCACGGATTTCGGGTGCTGATGGGCCGTCGTGCCGCCGATGGCGATGATGTCATTCAGGAGCGCGGCCATCGCCTCCGCATCCTCGGGCCGGGCGCGACGGGTGATCACAGCGCAAACTCCTCACGCGCATAGCCCTGCAGATACAGCAGCGCCGTCAGATCGCCATGGTTGATCCGGATGTCACATTCCGCCTGCACCCGCGGCTTGGCATGCAGCGCCACGCCCGTGCCCGCGCGTTTCAGCATCGGCAGATCATTCGCCCCGTCGCCCACGGCAATCGCCTCGCCCTCGGTGATCCCCAGTTTTGCGGTGATCTCTTCCAGCGCCTGAACTTTGGCCTCCTTGCCCAGAATGGGCACAGCCACGGCGCCGGTCAGCCGCCCGCTTTCGGTCAGCAAGGTGTTGGCGCGGTTCTCGTCAAAGCCCAGTTTCTCGGCAATCGCCCCGGTGAAGGCAGTGAACCCGCCCGAGACCAGCGCGGCATAGGCGCCCTGCGCCTTCATCGTCGCCAGAAGCTGCGGCCCGCCCGGCATCAGGGTAATGCGGTCGCGGATCACGCGGGCAATCACCTCCTCCGGCAGGTCCTTCAAGAGGCCGACCCGCTCCCGCAGGGCGGCGTCGAAATCCAGCTCGCCATTCATGGCGCGGGCGGTGATCCCGGCGACATAGGCGCCCACCCCGGCCTCATCGGCCAGTTCGTCGATGCATTCCTGCCGGATCATCGTCGAATCCATATCGGCGATCAGCAGCTTCTTGCGCCGCCCTGCAGCGGGTTGAACCGCCATGTCGATGCGCAGCGATTGCAGATCCTGCCACACAGCCCAGCGGTTTTCCGGCAGCTGCGGCACAGGAAATTCGGCGGCAAGACCGGGATCCAGCCAGCGCGCATCCCCCCCGCCCCAGGCATTGCGCAGGCTCTCCACGGTCACGCGGTCCAGAACCGGTGTCTCGGGGTTGGTCAGCAGGGTAACGGTGAACATGGGCGGTCCCTCCGGCAACGGCGGTTGCGACATAGCGCGCCCGCGCGCCGCTGGCCAGAGAGTGCCGCTTCAGCCGCAGCTGGCCAGAGAGTGCCGCTTCAGCCGCAGCTGGCCAGCCCGCCCGCATGGCAGGCCCTGATCATCTCCGCAGCACGCGCCCGGTCTTCTTCTGTCAGGGCTGCCGACTGGCTGTCGCGCAGGGCAGCCGCACCCTCGGCCCCGCCTTCGGCCGCCAGCGTGGCCCAGACCAGCGCGCGGAGCGGGTCGGCCGACACCCCTGCCCCCGCCGCCAGAACGGCCGCCAGTTCCCGCTGCGCATTGGCCGCCCCCGCGCGGGCGGCCCTGTCGAACCAGCCATAGGCCGCAGCGGCATCCTGCTCCACCCCGCGGCCGTGCAGCAGCATCAAGCCCGCCATCACCTGCGCATGCAGATCACCCTGCTCTGCCGCGCGCAGATACCATTCCGCCGCCTTCCGGTCGCGGTCCGGATCGGAAGAGGCATCAAGACGCATGGCCAGAAACAGCTGCGCCTCCAGCACGCCCGCCTGGGCCGCTTGTTCGATCAGGGCAAGCCCCGCCGCGGGTTCCGCCGCCACAAGGTTGGCGCCATGTTCGTGTAAGGCAAGTGCATCGCCCGCCGCCGCAGCCTGCCGGTAATATTCCGCCGCCCGCACCCGGTCTGCCGGACCATGCGTGCCGTGCCAGAGCCAACCGGCAATCTGCCGCTGCGCCGCCGTATCCCCGGCCGCCGCCCGCTGCACGACCGCCCGCACCCCGGCGGCAAGCGGACCGGGAAACGGTCCGGTCTCAGGGCCGGGCGTCACGGCAAGGACCAGCGCGGCCAGAAGGGGAACGGTCAGGAAACCGGCAAGAAAGCGGATCATCGGCAGCGCAGCACAAGGGTTGATCGGACCCGACGGTCGTGCCCCCGGAATGGGGCATGAATATGAACCGAAAGCGGCAGCACGGGACATGTCGGAATCCCGTTGCAAAGCGTCGCAAGGCGCTGTATCTGCGGCGGCGGGACACCCTTCCCCAACGAAGGTGGGTTGTCATGCCGACTTTTCCTTTTAATTATCTTAAGTTACAGAGGCCTGATTTTCAGGCTGTGTCAAGTTTGTGCCAAAAAGGGCATCTGTTACGGTCTGATCTTCCTGCGCGTGAGCATAGGTCCGCAATACCACTGTAGCATCCTTCCAGCCGCCGCGCGCAGCAACGGTCTTCACATCATACCCGCGGTGCAACATGCTTGTCGCGAAACCATGGCGGCAACAATGGGGCGACAGGTATGCGATCCCTGCGCGTTTGATCACGTTTTTCCATGGGTCTTTCAGGCTGCTACGCTCGGCATAGCCGAACACAGTTTCATCGCCCTGCCGGTTGCTTGGAATACGCGCGATTGCTGCCACAAGTTCGGGCGGCAGGTGGGCAATGCGCGTCCAAGGCTTCGGCTTCGCGGTGTAAAGCACGGCTTTGCACGCGGCCAGATCAACCTTATTCCACGTCAGGGAACAGGCTTGGCCGACCCGAGAACCCGTCGCAAACATGAACAAGGCAAGGGCCGCCAGATGCGGCAACCCATCAACAACGGCCTGCGAGGCGAAAGCCCTGACCCATTCAACGGTCGCTGGGGTTTTCAGCTTCGGGTCGACAGGGAAACGCTTAACCCTGATCGGATGGCACCAGCCCAAACCCGCCGCATAGTTGATCACCGCCTGCGTTGGCACGATAACTTGCCGGTTCCAGGTTGCGGGCGATGCATCAGGATAGAGCGTCCGCGCCGCCCTGCGGATCGTCTCGGGCTTGATCGCCGAAAGCCGCGTATCCTTCCAGTGTCCCGCTATCCTATTGAGGAAACGTGTGGGCTTGTCAGCCTCAAGATACGCAAGCATAGCCTGCGACATGGTTGCTACGGCTTCGGCACCGTAGAGCCTTTGCCGATGCTCATCGCTTTCGATCTTCGCTGCGATTTCTTGGGCGAGAGCTCGTTCAGTCGTGCCTGTAGATCGCCGTATCCGCCGACCGGCAACCGTTCCGATGCATTGCCATATGCCTGTGTCCCCACGGCGGGCGAGCTTGAGGGGCATCGGGCGGCCTCCATAATAGCATCAACGTCATAGGGCAGAAAGAATAGCGTCTTTCCGATGATGCGGCCAATCCCCAGCTTCCGCGCCATGGAACGCAAGGTGCGCTCTGAAACGCCAAGATGCTGCGCCAATTCCGCCGGCGACCGAACCGCAGGCAACGTGGGGGTGGATCTGGCATCAGTCATAGCGCGGTTCCGTGGGATAGGGACGGCGGGCAGGCCCGCCGCCCGGTCAGCCGATTTTCACGTCCACCGTGGCCGCCGAAGCACCGGCGGCGGTCGTGGCATAGCCGATCAGGGTGTTGTCGGTCGCCGTGGTGGTGGCGACACCGGGGGTCGCGTCCCAATAGATCGCCGCGCCCAAGGTGACGGCCTGCGCGGCCTCTTTGGGCAGGGTGAACACGCCCCGCGTCTGCACCGCCACCGGGGCACCGCTGGCGGCATCGGACACCGCCACACCTTTCAGCTGGCCGACGATCACGACCGCGCCCGAGACGATGGTGGCCGGGGCCGGGATCGTCAGAACGTCGCCGGATTGCAGATAGTTCTTCATGGTCAGAGCCCTTTCGAGGTGGAGAAGGTGACAGCGCCGCCCCGTCCGGGGGCGGTCGCCTGCGCGATGCGGCGTTCAAGGTCGGAAATCGCGGCCGCCATTTCCGCGCCGCTGGCATAGGTGACTTCCCGCCCGTCCGTGAAACGCACAGCGCGGGTGCCCTTTGCGCGCGCCCTGAGAAGTGCGTCACGCATCGCGGCCAGTTCTGCGGCATCCAGCGGCATCAGCCGACCCGATGCCAGCTGCGGAAATCGACCCAGCCCGCACCGAAGTCCAGCCGGACCTTGATCTGCAAGCCGTCCACTTCGAACCCGGCCCGGGTTTCGATCTGCGGGCCGGGTGCGCCTTCCAGATAGGCAAATTCCAGTCCCTCGGCGGCGGCAGGATCGGCCACCAGATACCATTGTTCGTCATCCGACAGGCGGGGATCGACCAGCAGTTTCAGCTTGCCGCCGAAGGGGTTCACGTCATCCGTGGTTGCGGCCGCGATCTGCGCCAAGACCTGCTCGGCCACGGTTTCCAGTTCCGGCGGCACCAGCAGGAAGGCCGGGGTTACGTCGATGGGCTGGCCGCCGACGCCCTTCATCCGGCGCATGGCAAGCCGGGCTGCGCCCAAAGCCGTGACAGAGGGCGCGGCGTAGGTGTCGGTCAGGTTGCCGTGGCTGGCGTGAAACACCGCCACAGAGTCGGACAGCGCCGGGTTCGCCGTCACCAGCGCGACCAGCGCGGCGTTTTCTGCCTCGCGCGCGGCAATCCCCATGCGGCGGGTCACATCGGCAAAGGCTCCCAGATCGTCATTGACCATGGCCTGCCGCGACACACCCCAGATGCGGCCGAAGGTTTCCAGCCGGTAAGCCTCGCCTTCCTCGCCGATGGTGCCGTGTTTGAACTCGCCGCCCTCGGCAACCCTTTCAAGGCCGGGCGCATCGCCCAGCCCGATCTTGCGCTTGGCGCGGAAGTCGCGGGCTGTGGTCTGGCGGGCAACCTGGCGGACGCCCGAAGGCGCGGCCTGATAGGCCTGCCGCAGTTCGCGGCCAACCGCATCGCCCAGGATCAGCGGGAAATCCGAGGTGGAATGCAGCGCCCGGGTCAGGATCGTGTCGGCCGATAGGCCGGTGACGCTGACGCCTCCCCGGCGCAGGGCTTCGCGGGCATGGTCGGCAAAGGTCATATGGGCAAACTGCCGCGCCGGCGCGCTGAGCTCGTGGCCGGGGTTCATCCGCGCGAACAGCGCCTCGCCCGCGCGGGTGGCGATCACCGCGGGGTCGTCGTGATCCGCGGTGATCGTCGCACGGGTGCTGCGGGTGGTGGTCGCCGCGCTGCGCGCCTGCATCGCCGTAAAAGCAGCTTCGCGCGCCGCTTCCGGCGTCGCCTCGGCGTCGATCTGGGCGTCTGCCCATTCGCGGGTCAGCCCTGCCGTGATGGCAATGCTGCGGATTTCGGTGTTGATCTGCGCACGGGTCTGATTACCCGCGTCATGGTTTTCCGGGGTTTCCGGCATGGTGATTTCTCCGTTGCGGAAATGTGCGCCCGGATCAGCGGGCACGGGAACGATGGACACCTCCACAGGGGCCCAGCGGGTTGCGATGCGGATGCGGCGGTTGCCATCGCGCCGTTCGCGCCAAACGGTGACCCCGTAGCCGATGGACAGGCCTCGCAGGGTGCCGTCGCCAATGTCAGACAGCACCGCCTGCGCCGCCTCATTCGACCGGAAGCGCAGCCGGACCCACAGGCCTTCGGACCGGACCTCGGCCGCATCGACCACGCCAAGTTGATCGCGGGTCGATCCGCTGCGATGGGCGTCCAGCACCGGGGCACCGATCAACCGCGACAGATCGGCCCCGGACAGATCAAGCCGTTCGATGAAACCGGCGCGCGGATAGTCGGCACCCGTCGAAACGATTGCCTCGATGGTGCGGGACGCGGCGTTGAATGTCGCAGGGCGCGGGGTCGCTGCGCGCAGATGCAAGGTCATTTCGGGGTTTCCTTGTTGTCGCCGCCAGCATCGCGCGCACGGTCGCGGGCGCGCTCGGCATCCAGTTCGTCAATGTCGCGGCCTCGCGCGGCCACCACTTCCTCGCGCGATTTCAGGCCTGCACCGATCGCCGCAACCTCGGCTTCCACCTCGTTGCGGGGATCGACCCATTGCCAGCCGGGCGGCACAAAGCGCACGGCGCGATATTCGGCCAGCGTGGCAGGATCAGGGGGGATCGCGCCGGCCAAAGCCTGCACGTCAATCCAGCGCGACCACAGCGCGCGCAGGCATTGCCCCTCGATCAACAGACGTTGCAGCATTTCGGCGCGGCGGCGGAAGTCCAGCAAGCCGACCCGTGCGCTGGAATAATTCGCCTCGCCCAAGTCGCCGGTCAGCATCTCAAACGTCAGGCCGACACCGGCGGCGATTTCGCGATCCTGCGCGCGCAGAAAGTCCACCGCCTGCGCAAGGCCTTGGCCGGGCGTTGAAAACTTGACCTCGGCCCCCGGTGGTAGAATACGCATCGCACCCGGTTCAAGCGAAACATTCACGCCGCCCGAGGCTTCGGCATCGAACCCGGCCGCGCCGCCCTCGGGGTCGGAGACAAAGCCGGTGATCAGGCTTTGCACCTTCAGGGCCATCAGCAGCGCGTCGGAAGCCTCGTCGCGGTCGCGCAGTTTCAGCAGAACGGGCGCAAGCCATGACAGCCCGCGAACCTGCCCGGGAAAGAGGGGGTCGAAGATATGCAGCATATCCGAGGCGGGGATGCGGACAGCCTCGCCCCAGGCGCCGAAGGGCGAACCGGGGGCCTCGCGCAGAACATGGTAAGCCGCAACCTGTTCTTCGGCGTCGAACTCCACCCCGGCAATGATCCTGCCGCTATCGCCAAGGTCGCGCGACAGGGCCGGGTCGATCTGATCGGCAGGCAGAAGCTTCGGGCGCAGCTGGCCGTCGCCGGACACCCGCAAATGCACAAACGCCTCACCGTCACGAACAAGGGCGCGCACCAGCGGCACCAGCAAAGGCGACAGCATGGACTCGAAACCGTCATTCAGCTGTCGCCGGGTTTCAGCATCGGTATGGCCTGCGCGCACCTGCCAGCCCTTGCCGACCAGCGCCGCAACCCAGCCCTCCACGATCCGCGCGCCGTAAGGCGTGTTCACCGTCAGCGCAGCAGCGCGGGCCTTTGCAGGGCCACGGGCCGCAAGCGCGGCCTGTTGCGGCGCGGCCAACATCTGCGCCCCCTGCCAGCGGCGGCCACCCGCCCCGGCCTCGATGCCGGACCGGCGGAACACCCGGCCAAGGATAGTGAAGGGCCACGCCATGCGGATCAGGCCCAGGATTCGCGCAGGCGGGCGTCAAAAGCGTCAAGCGCAGCCTGTGCGGCCGGGCCGCCCTGGGCCTCGATCATGGCCGTGGTGAATTGCAGCACCAACGCCTGCGCGTCCTGTTCCATCGGCATGGACAGGACCGGATCTCGTGCAGGGTCGAACACATTCGACAGACGCCCGGCTGCAAAGCCGAACCGGATGGGCGCCCCGGCGATGAAGGCGGACAACGGATCGGCGGCGGATGCCACCACGCAGGCATCGCGCGACGGGATGCCGGTCTCTTTCAGCTTCAAGGCCAGCGCCAGGCGCAGGGCATCGGAAAGCGTCCAGTCGTTCGCCACGCCCCGGCGGGCATCGGTGCGGGTGAAGAACAGGCCATCCCGTTCGCGCAAGGAGGAGAAGGTCGAGGCGGGCAGCGGGAACATGGCGCAGAACTGCGCTGTCCCGACAGTGAAGCTGTCGAGGGATGCCATGGGGCAAGTCCTTGTTGTGATGCAGGTTTTGTGGTTTTCCGGCACCAGACTAGACGCGCTTGCGCTAAGCTGTCGCGCCCATAGTTGCCTAAGGCCTACCCGCCAATACTATAACAGAACACAAGTCTTGCAGACGGGATGCAGGGCTTTGCAGCATAGCAGTTGCATCACAGCCGCGATTCGAAGTTGTAAACCCTGAAAATTCATTGGTTTAGGTGACAACAAATGATTCATGACTATGAAATATCTAAGATTGTAGGCAAAGGGGAAATCTTTGGCGACTTCGCGCAACATGATCGCGCAAAAGAGATATTGGAGAGAATATTCGAAAGGTCCACGAAACTTCCCGATGACTGCGAGTATCAAAGATCATTTATTTGGGGTGCGATTCGTCGAAACCACTCTCTTTCCTTAGCATTTCGACAGGCCATCGAATCTAAAAATGGCCAAATGTCTCTAACTCTCATTAGACTAAACCTTGATACGGTTGCGCGCTTCTACACTCTTTATTGGGCAGATGGCACTATCGGCATGGACGCTGAAAATTTTGCCAAAGAGGTATTCCTTGGAAAGCAGATAAAAGATTTTCAGTTCCAAGGCGCTCCAGGGAAGGCTCAAGATTGGTGGCTGATTAATAAAATCAAACCATTAGCCCCGTGGATCGAAAATGTCTACAAGAGCGCATCGGGCGCGATTCATTTCTCAGACTTTCACATTCGACAGGTCTTTGACCAATCTGAGAGAAGCCTTCTAGATGATGGCAGCTTATTAATGCACCACATTAGCATGAACCCGATTGATACGAGCGAAGATCCCGAAAGATTCAGAGAGCTAAAGCAGGCATTTTTGCACATTACTTTACTTCTTTCATGCGCAGCGGATCGGCGCTGTGAAATGCTTGGTGGTAACTAATTTTTGTGAGCGATTGCGCGCCGCGATTTCATGGAGAAAATCCGCGCGCTCTGGGGGTTGAAAATGCTCTGCGGCGGATCGGTGCCGCAGAAGCCGGGGGGGCCACTCGCCCAGAAACGCCCCCTTCGGCCCGAACTATCCGCGCCGCATCCACGCGCTTTCCAGAACCGGCCGGCGGGCCGATGCGACTGGTTCCGCGTGGGCCAGATCGGCGCGGCGCTGATCGGGGTTAATCGTCACCAGCGCACGGGCCGCAATGGCATAGATGACCGCGTCCAGCGCCTCGGCCCGGCGGCCGGGGATACGCTCGAAACTGCGCACCGGCTGGCCCCGTGAATAGCGCACCACGGCCCGCTCGGATGCCAGCTGTTCAAACCAGACCGGCGGCAGCGTGTCGGAAAACCGCACGGCGCTGGCCTGCGGCAGGCGCGCGAAAAGCGAAGTTTTCAGGCCGTCCACCCCGACAATCCACAAGGGCGCGCGCCCCTTGGCCTTGCCTGCCCGCTCGATCGCCGGGCGGCTTGCGCCCGGTGCCCCCTTGATCGCCACCACGCGGCGCCGGAAACGCGGGCCGCAGAAACCCATGACGTTCGGCATGGACACGCCGTCGCCCGCATCTATGGCGCAGGCATCAACGCCGATCCGCCCCCCGAGGGCATGGGGCCAGCGTGTCGTCAGCTGCGCGTCCAATGCCGCCCATGTGTCATCATCATCATACGCCCCCCAGATCACGACATGATGCAGCACTAGCATCGCGCCCGTTTCCGCCCAGCCGATAACCACAGCTTCCAGCCGGTCGCGCTGCACATCCACGCCAACCGTGATCGCGAGCACCTCGGCGGGAACCGGATCAAGGCTGATCGCCTCGGCCCGCCCGGCAAGTGCGGCCTCGTCCAGTTCCTCGCCCTCGGATCGCCAGCCCTCGGCCAGCACCGTGTTGACGAACACCTGCATCAGCGATGGATCATCCTTCGCCGCCAGGAACTCGGCTGCCAGCTTGGCCCAGCTGGCATTGGCATGGGGCGAGACAAGCGCCGTCAGTTTGAAACCGGCATGGCCCTGCACCTCGGGGCGGGTTGCGCGCCATTGCCCGGCGGCCACCATGGCGGGCTTGTGCCGCTCGGCCACCTCGGATGCGCAATGCGGGCAGCGCCAGCGGGCGGTTTCGGGCTGGCCCGCATCCCAGACTATGCCAGACCACAGGATTTCCGCGAATGCACCGCAATCGGGGCATGGCACCTCGAACACCCGCATGTCGGATGCGGCATAGAGTTTCAGCACATGCGACGTTTCTTGAAAGGTCGGGGTGCTGCCCGCGATGATCTTGCGATCCGCAAAACTCAGGGTGCGCCGCTCGGCAAGGGCGATGGGC
This sequence comes from Neotabrizicola sp. VNH66, assembly GCF_049445895.1. Classification (NCBI taxonomy): domain Bacteria; kingdom Pseudomonadati; phylum Pseudomonadota; class Alphaproteobacteria; order Rhodobacterales; family Paracoccaceae; genus Neotabrizicola; species Neotabrizicola sp. VNH66. The sequence goes on along the minus strand of NZ_JBMSDW010000006.1, from coordinate 94,576 downwards.
GAGCCTTCTGCGGTCATTTCCATCGCGTCGATTTCGTCCAGCAGCAGATACCGGACATTGTGCCGGCGCAGGTTGCGCGGGCTGCGCGCGGCCACGACCTTCAAACTGCCGCCGGGAAAGCGGCGCGAAGTGAGCGTGTTGCGCTCGGCCTCGTCCCGATCATCGGCAAGCGCGGATGCCAGCACGGGAGATGCAGCAAAAGCTGGCTCCAGGTCATCGACCACAAAGCCGCGCGCATCGGCCTCGGTAGGCAGCACCATCAGGACAGGCCCCGGATCATTGCCGATGAACCCCGCAATGGTGGCCGACAGCAGCATGGAATAGCCGACCCGCACGGGCTTCAACACCGTCACCCGCTCCACCATCGGGTCGCCAATGGCATCGGCGATTCCCCTCTGGAAAGACCACAGCCGCACCGGGCCGGGCGTGGCGCTGACGCCCTCGGGCAGGATCATTTCCGCCTCGATCCATTCCGACAGCATCAACTTCGGCGGCGGCATCAGGGCGCGCAGCGCCTCGGCCCGAAGGGCGGCGATCTGGTCAAGCGGCATGATCGGCCCCCTTGTCCCCGGCCAGTTCCGCCAGCGCAGCGCGGGCTTCGCGGTCCAGCACCGCCACATCGGCGGCGGTCAGGTGCGGCAGGGCAGACCGGACGCGCGACGGCACGGCAAGGATGCGGGCCCGGACGCCGCGCAGCACATCGCCCCATTCCCGCGCGACCTCGGCCACCGGCACCAGTTCGCGCCGCAGGGCGGCATTCTTGAGGGCCTGCGCATCCGCCTGTTCCCGCGCCAGCCGGGCGCGTTCGGCGGTCAGGTTTGCCACTTCCTCCTCACCGCCTCGCCCGCTGGCCGTGCCGCGCAGATGGGCGCAATAGCCCCGCACCGTCGCGGCCATGTCCCACGCATCGCGGCCAAGGTGCTTGGCGATGCCCCGGTTTTTCAACTCCGTCAGCATCGCAGGGGAAATGCCCAGCAGTTCGCACAGGCCCGGCCCGTCGATGCGATGGACAGGATTTCCCACGCCGCCAAGGTCCAATTCCGATACGATCCGCATTTTGCCTTTCCTTTTCAGCAGCTTGTTTCAAGCCCTTGTAAAACCTTGCAAAGCCGGATGCCTCGCGCCTTCGCCACCCGTATACGGCTACCCCCCGGAAGGACCCGTGAGCGGGGCACTGGCCCATGCCTCGGGGTCAGTCAGCATCAGGGCAAGGTCACGCAAGCGATGCGCGGTTTCGGCGTCGCCGTGATGGAACCCTATCGCTGCCGCGACAGCCGCCAGCGCACCGGAAAGGATCGCCTCGCGGGGGATGCCGTCATGGTGTTCCAGATGTTCCATCGCCGCGCCCACCGTGATCGCCGATAGCCGCGCCATCGGTTCGAAATCGGGATGGGCGCCGTCGAAGATCGGCAGCGTGAGCCGATGCACGGTCCTGCCGTCCGCTGTCTCGCGCCGCTCGATCCAGCCGCCTGCGGCAAGGTTGGTCAAGGCAACCTCCATGCTCCGCACGGTCGATCCGCAAGCCTCTGCCATGCGCTCCACGGGCCAATCCGTTTCGCCCGTCACCGGGTCGATCGCCCATGTTGCGATGGTCGATCCAAGCACCTTTTCGCGCGCCCGCAGCCTCGGCCAGCGCAGAACCACGTCCAGCCAGTCGAAGTGCGAAGCCGGTGATGGCGCTCCTGCGCTGCGGTTGACGTGCCGCCCGATAAACCCGATTTGGTCGTGATCACGCTCGAACATTGCAAGCCTCCATTCTCGCTGTCGCCCATGTTGCCCAGCGGTGCGCCATCATGCTTTCAACCGCGTTGTGTTCTGTTGGGGGGTATCGGCACGGGATCTCCCACCCTCGGCCCTCGGCATCGCTGGACTTCACCCCGAGATCGACCAGCTTCGGGAAGCCCCTTCTTCTCAGCCAATCATCCCACACCCGTTCGCGGTCGCTGCCGTGATGGGCGACAGCGGCGAGGTTCAGCTGGGGCCGTTCCGGTATCCGGCTCGGCAGTTGGGTGTGTGTCGCTGGGATGCGATCTATTTTCGAAGCCCCTCCCGCAGGTGTCTGCGCATAGGCGCGCAGTTTTTGGTTCTTTCGTGGTTCACTATGAGACCCGCCACCGGTGACGCCCTTTTGTGCGGTTTCTGGCACCCTATAAGCCCCGCGAACGGGTGCCACCGATGGCACCCCTTTGGACATATCGGCACCCCGGTTATCGGTGTGACGGGCGGTGATTTCGCTGACATTCGGCGGCGCAATGGCACCCTTTGCGCTGTCTGAGGTGAAGGTGATCGAGGACGGTCGCCCCCGCCCGTTGCCCTTGCTGCGGATGATCCAGCCGCAGGCTTCCAGATCGCCAAGGGCGCGCTGGACTGTGCGCTCGGGGTCGCCGGTCGCCTCGCCTAGGGTCGCGATGAACGGGTTGCACCTGCCGTTGGCATGATTGGCGAACTCGTCAACCAGCGTCACGGCGATCAGCTTGGCGGTCTTGCTCAGGCGCGCGTCACGCTTAACTGCGCGCTTCCATCCCCAGCGGACCTTACTCCACTCGCCGCGCAGGCCATTGCCGCTTGCGACGATTGGCAGTTTCGGGGTATCGTTCGGGTGGATATTTTCCTCATCCACATCAGCCCCGGTCGCGCCCGCCAGCGCGCCGGGGTTTTCCGTTTCTCCTGTCAGGTCGCTTTCTATCCCGAACGGCTGCGAATCAGCGCAGTCGCCAAACGCCGGCGTGTCAGTTTTGTGCCAGCCGGACCCGTTTTTTCCGACTTCAAACTGCGTGATGATGCCCGATACTGCATCTTGCTGTTCGCAGAAGTCTTTGCTTCTTGCGTTTTTTTCAGGGGAAGCGTATTGCCCGGGGTGGGACACCCTTCCCCAACGAAGGGCATATATCTGTAAGGATACCAGATATGGCGAATACCGCTCCGGCTGTGCGGCCGGCAAATCCGCGCTTTTCTTCGGGCCCCTGCGCGAAGATCCCCGGTTTCTCCCTCGACATGCTGGCTGATGCGCCTCTGGGCCGCTCGCACCGTGCCGCCGTCGGCAAGGCAAAGCTGAAAGAGGCGATCGACCTCACCCGTGACATTCTGGGCGTGCCTGCGGATTACCGCATCGGCATCGTGCCCGCCTCGGACACCGGCGCCGTCGAAATGGCGCTGTGGTCGCTTCTGGGCGCCCGCCCGGTGGAAATGCTGGCCTGGGAGAGCTTTGGAGAAGGCTGGGTCACCGATGTGGTGAAGCAGCTGAAGCTGGAGGCCACCGTGAAGAAGGCCCCCTATGGCGAGATCGTCGATTTCGCCACTGTCGACTTCGACAAGGATGTGGTCTTCACCTGGAACGGCACCACCTCGGGCGTGCGGCTGCCGAATGCCGATGCCATTCCGGCGGACCGCGCCGGTCTGACCATCTGTGACGCGACCAGCGCCGCCTTTGCCATGGACATGGATTGGGCGAAACTGGATGTGGTGACCTTCAGCTGGCAGAAGGTGCTGGGCGGTGAGGGCGGCCATGGCGTCCTGATCCTCAGCCCGCGCGCGGTGGAGCGGCTGGAGACCTACACCCCCGCCTGGCCGCTGCCGAAGATCTTCCGCCTGACATCGAAGGGCAAGATCAGCGAAGGCATCTTCGTGGGCGAGACGATCAACACGCCGTCGATGCTCTGCGTCGAGGATTACCTCGTCGCGCTGAAGTGGGCCAAGTCGCTGGGCGGCCTGAAGGCGCTGATCGCGCGGTCGGAATCCAATGCCAAGACCATCGCCGATTTCATCGCGACGAAGGACTGGATCGCCAATCTGGCGGTGGATCCGGCGACGGCGTCCTGCACCAGCGTATGCCTGAAATTCACAGATCCGCGCATCACGGACGGGGCAACCTTCGCCAAGAATGTTGCAAAACGTCTGGAGAAAGAGGGCGTGGCGCTGGACGCCGGCGCCTATCGCGATGCGCCTCCGGGCCTGCGGATCTGGTGCGGCGCCACGGTGGAACAGGCTGATGTCGCGGCACTGATGCCGTGGATCGAATATGCCTTCACCGCCGAGATCGAGGCGCTGGCGAAAGCCGCCTGATCCCTGAAGCGATCTTTCCGGGGGCGCCTCGCTGCGCGCCCCCTTTCCCCGGAAAACCCAATTTACAGGAGCCTGCCATGGCCCCCCGCGTTCTCGTCTCTGACGAACTGAGTGAAACCGCCGTCCAGATCTTCCGCGACCGTGGGGTCGAGGTCGATTACATGCCGAAACTCGGCAAGGACAAGGAAAAGCTGGCCGAGATCATCGGCCAGTACGACGGCCTTGCCATCCGTTCGGCGACCAAGGTCACCGAAAAGCTGCTTCAGAACGCCACGAAGCTGAAGGTCGTGGGCCGTGCGGGCATCGGCGTGGACAATGTGGACATCCCCGCCGCGTCGAAGAACGGCGTGATCGTGATGAACACGCCCTTCGGCAATTCGGTCACCACCGCCGAACATGCGATTGCGATGATGTTCGCCGTGGCCCGGCAATTGCCGGAGGCCAGCAGCTCGACCCATGCCGGGAAGTGGGAAAAGTCCAAGTTCATGGGCGTTGAACTGTTCAACAAGACCCTTGGCGTGATCGGTGCGGGCAATATCGGCGGCATCGTCTGCGACCGCGCCGTGGGCCTGCGGATGAAAGTCGTGGCCTATGACCCCTTCCTTTCGGAAGAGCGGGCCAAGGCCATGGGTGTGCAGAAGGTGGAACTGGACGAGCTCTTGGCCCGCGCCGATTTCATCACCCTGCATGTGCCGCTGACCGACAAGACCAAGGGCATCCTGAACGCCGAGAACATCGCCAAGACCAAGAAGGGTGTCCGCATCATCAACTGCGCCCGCGGCGGTCTGGTGGATGAGGCGGCTTTGGCCGAGGCGCTGAAATCCGGTCAGGTGGCCGGCGCTGCCTTTGACGTGTTCGAAACCGAACCCGCGACGGACAGCCCCCTGTTCAACCTGCCCAATGTGGTGGTGACCCCGCACCTCGGCGCCTCGACCACCGAAGCGCAGGAAAATGTCGCGCTGCAGGTGGCCGAGCAGATGTCGGACTATCTGCTGACCGGCGCCGTGCAGAACGCGCTGAACATGCCGAACGTCACCGCCGAAGAGGCCGCCGTGATGGGCCCCTGGATCAAGCTGGCCGGCCATCTGGGCAGCTTCATCGGCCAGATGACCGAGGAGCCGATCAAGGCGATCAACATCCTTTATGACGGCCGCGTCGCCGACATGAACCTGGCCGCGTTGAATCAGGCGGTGATCGCGGGCGTGCTGAAAGCGGCGAACCCGGATGTGAACCTTGTCTCGGCGCCCATCGTGGCCAAGGAAAAGGGCATCCAGCTCTCCACCACCCGGCAGGACAAGTCGGGCGCCTTCGACGCCTATGTGAAGGTGACGATGGTGACCGACCAGCGCGAACGCTCGGTCGCGGGCACCGTCTTTTCGGACGGCAAGCCGCGGTTCATCCAGATCAAGGGCATCAATATCGACGCCGAGATCGGCCAGCACATGCTTTACACCACGAACGAGGACGTGCCGGGCATCATCGGTCTTCTGGGCATGACCATGGGCAAGAACAACGTGAATATCGCGAACTTCACGCTGGGCCGGACCTCGATCGGGCAGGATGCCATCGCCATCCTCTATCTGGATGCAGCGCTGGACCCCAAGGTGGTGGAGACGCTGGAAAACACCGGCATGTTCCAGCAGGTGAAGCCGCTGGAGTTCGACGTGGCGTGACCGCCGCGCCCGCGGAAGCGGGGGTTTCACACCCCCGCACCCCCGTGGGATATTTGAGCCAAGATGAAGGGGCTGGCCGGAGTGCGGCCCCTTTTTCATGTGCTGCGCGGCCGGATGCCGGTTGCCGCGACGCAGACCCGCGCCTACACCGGGGCGGCGACAGGAGAATGCGATGCCCCTTTATGCCATCGGCGACATTCATGGCCATCTGGCCCTGCTGACCGCCGCCCATGATCTGATCCGCCGCGATATGGACCGCCATGGCTCCGGCCCGGTCATCCATGTGGGCGATCTGGTGGACCGCGGCCCAGACAGCCGCGGCGTGGTGGAGCATTTGCGGCAGGGTATCGCCGCGGGGGAAGACTGGGTGGTGCTGAAGGGCAATCACGACCGGATGTTCAGCCGGTTTCTGCGCGATCCGCAGGAGCATGAGCCGGGCCTGCGCCCCGATCTGTCCTGGCTGCATCCGCGGTTGGGCGGGGTGGAAACGCTGGCCTCTTACGGGGTGCGGTCTGCCGGGGACCGGCCGGTGGCGCCCGTCCATGCCGATGCTTTGGCCGCGGTGCCGCCGGACCATGCGGCTTTCCTTGAGACCCGACCGACGTGGCACCGCGCGGGAGACGTGCTGTTCGTCCATGCCGGGATCCGGCCCGGCATAGATATTGCCGATCAGGCCGAGACCGATCTGGTCTGGATCCGCGACGGCTGGCTGGATGCGCCGCCGGTGCCGGGCCCGCTGATCGTGCACGGCCATACCGCCCTGCCCGCGGCGGTGCACTACGGCCATCGGGTCAATATCGACAGTTCCGCCGCCTATGGCGGGCCGCTGACCGCCGTGGCCATCGAAGGGCGCGAGGTCTTTCTGCTGACGGCCGAGGGGCGCCAGCCGCTGCCCGTGACCCCCGGTGCGCCGGTGCGGTGACGCGGTCTGACGTAACGTCAGCCTGCCCTTCACCGCCCCCGGCGCTAGACTGCCACCAAAGCCGCGCTGCGGCATCAGCCTGAGGTGAGCCATGACCGACATCTATATCCTTTCCGCCGCCCGCACCGCCATCGGCACCTTTGGCGGCGCGCTGTCGGCGCTGGCGCCCTGCGATGTGGCCACGGTGGCCGCCAAGGCCGCCCTTTCCCGTGCCGGTGTTGAGGGCGCCGAGATCGGCACCGTGGTCTTTGGCCATGTCATCAACACCGAGCCGCGCGACATGTATCTGTCCCGCGTCGCCGCCATGGCCGCGGGCGTGCCGGAGACGACGCCTGCGATGAACGTCAACCGCCTTTGTGGGTCGGGCGCGCAGGCCATCGTCTCGGCCGCGCAGGCGCTGATGCTGGGCGATGCCGAAATGGCGCTGGCGGGGGGCGTGGACTGCATGAGCAGGTCGCCCTATGCGATGACCACCGCCCGCTGGGGCCAGAAGATGGGCGACACCAAGGTCGTGGATATGATGACCGGCGCGCTGACATGCCCCTTCGGCACCGGTCATATGGGCGTGACGGCGGAAAATGTTGCCGCCCGGGACGGCATCACCCGCGAGGCACAGGATGCCTTCGCACTGGAAAGCCAGCGGCGGGCGGCAGAAGCCATCGCCCAAGGCCGCTTCCGCGACCAGATCGTCCCGGTGGAGATGGCAGGCCGCAAGGGCACTGTGGTCTTTGACACCGATGAGCATCCAAAGGCCACCACGGCCGAGGCTTTGGCCAAGCTGAAACCGGCCTTCCAGAAGGACGGGACGGTGACCGCCGGGAATGCCTCGGGCCTGAATGACGGGGCGGCGGCGCTGGTCCTGGCGCGGGGCGATGCGCTGGCGGGCCGCACGCCGCGGGCGCGGATCATGGGCTATGCGGTGGCGGGTGTGGATCCGAAGATCATGGGCATCGGCCCGATCCCGGCGGTGCAGGCGCTCTGCGCCAAGCTGGGGGTCAGCCCGCAAAGCTTTGATGTCGTTGAATCGAACGAGGCTTTTGCCGCGCAGGCGCTGGCGGTGACCCGCGCGCTGGATCTGGACCCGGCCAAGGTGAACCCGAACGGCGGGGCCATCGCGCTTGGCCATCCGATCGGCGGAACCGGTGCCATCATCACGACGAAGGCGCTGTATGAGCTGGAGCGGACCGGCGGCAAGACCGCGCTGGTGACCATGTGCATCGGCGGCGGTCAGGGCATCGCGCTGGCCATCGAACGGGTGTAATCCCCGCAACCTCCCTCGTCGATGCCCTTCGGGCAAGCCTCGGGGGAGGCATCTTAGAAGTGCCCGCAGGGCATTGACGAGCCTGCGTTCTACCAGACCCTTACGCGTGACCGGGCGGAGCGGCCCTCGGCGTCGATCACCACCACGGTGACAAAACCCGTCCCGTTCAGGGACAGAAGCGTTTCGCGGTCGGATGAGGCGGTGGCCGCGGGCGTCCCGTCCACCATCCAGGTGAACGGGGCTTTCCCCCCCTCAACCTTGACCTTCAGGCCCCGTGCCAGCAGCTCCACCTCGGCCCCGTCCGGCGGAAAGACCACGGCGGGTGCATTTTCGGCCACGAAGGCGCCGTTGCGCGGACGGAACCGCTGCAAGGGCTGCGGCAATTGCGCGTTGGAGACAAGCAGCGTGGCCGCAGGCGCGGGCGGCTGCGGGTCCAGCCGCAGCTTCAGCCGGCTGAAGGCCTGAAACAGCACCGGCGCGGCCACCTCGGCCCCGAAGGCGCCGGGTACCGGTGTGCCGTCGGCCCGGCCCATCCAGACCCCGATCACATGCGCCCCGTCATAGCCGATGGCCCAGGCGTCGCGGTGACCGTAGCTGGTGCCGGTCTTGTAGGCCAGCCGGTTTTGCGGCGCGCCCGGTGGCGGGGCCAGCCCGGCCAGAATGTCGCCCACCTGCCAGGCCGCCACGGCGGAGATCAGGCGCTGCCCCTCCGCCCGGTCGCCCTCCATCCGCCAGGTCAGCGGAAGGGCCACCCCGCCACGGGCCAGCGCGGCGTAAAGCTGCACCATGTCCTGCAACGTCACCCCTACCCCGCCAAGTGCCACGGCCAGTCCCGGCTGATCGCCCGGCAGGGCATAGCGCATGCCACCCTTGCCCATGGCCGACAGCAGTTTCGCCGGGCCAAGCGCATCGGTCAGCGCCACGACGGGGATGTTCAGCGACAGTTGCAGCGCCTCACGCACACGGATTTCGCCGCGATACTGCCGGTCGAAATTCTGCGGCGCATAGGTGCCGAAGGTCATCGGCCGGTCATCCACCAGCGTCTCGGGATGGGCGAGGCCCTGATCAAAGGCCAAGCCATAGACCAGAGGTTTCAGCGTCGACCCGGGGCTGCGCAGCGCCGTGGTCATGTCGACGAATCCCTGCCGGGCATCAGCCTTGAAGCCCGCGGAACCCACCGAGGCGAGAATCTCGCCCGAGCGGTGATCGGCCACCACCATGGCAATCTGCAGCTGGTTCCCCTTGCCGGTCACCGCCTGCACGGCAAGCTCTTCCAGCTTTTTCTGCAGCGAAAGGTCGATGGTCAAATGATGTTCGCGGGCCGCCGGATCTTCGGCCCGGGCGCGGTCGGCCAGATGCGGGGCATGGGCGGGAAAGGGCTTGCGCACCCCGGGCACCGGCTCGCGCAGGGCGGCTGTGGCTTCCTCCGGCTCCAGAAGATCAAAGGTCACCGCGCGGGCCAGCACCCGGTCGCGCGCGGCCTCGGCCCGGTCGGCGGCCCGGTCGGGGCGGCGGCTTTCCGGCGATTGCGGGATCGCCACCAGAAGCGCCGCCTCCGCCGGGGTCAGGCGCAAAGGCTCCTTGCCGAAATAGGACAGGCTGGCCGCCCGCACCCCTTCCAGATTGCCGCCAAAGGGCGCCAGCAGCAGATAAAGCGACAGGATCTGATCCTTGGTCAGCTCCCGCTCCAGCTTCAGCGCGACACGCATCTGCCGCAGCTTGCCGCCCATCTGGCCGGTGGTGCCATCCTCCAGCAGCCGCGCCACCTGCATCGTCAGCGTGGACCCGCCCGAGACGACGCGCCCGTTCCACAAAGCCTGCGCCACCGCGCGGGCCATGGCCTGCAGGTCCACGCCGCCGTGGTCGTAGAACCGCCGGTCCTCATAGGTCAGCAGCATGGCGATATAGCGCGGATCGACATCGGCCAGATCGGCCTGCAGCCGCCAGCGCCCGTCTGCCACCGTATAGGCGCGGACCAGCGCGCCATTGCGATCCGTCACCTCGACCGAGGTTTCCAGCACCAGGGATGGCAGCGCCGTGGCGTCGATCCAGTCATCGAACCGGTCGCGCCCGGCGGCGGCGAGGATGAGCCCCGCCGCCAGCCCGAAGATCCAGCGCGCGCGCATCACTTGCCGGCGATCGTCACCGTGCCCACGTCGCTGCGGGCGCGGAAGTCAGGGCGATACATATCCTCGACCGAGGCCGCGGGGTGGTGGAACGTCCCCGGCGACACCGCCCGCACGATATAGGCCAGCCGGAAGCTCTGGTCCGAGGTCCAGTCGACCGCCGTCAGGAATCGGTCCTGCCGGAATTCGGAATGGCGCACGTCCTGCAAGGCATCCAGCCAACCCAGCTGCGAGGTGGAGCCGCCGGAAATCAGGTTCGGGTTGTCGATCTCGAACCCGGCGGGCAGCGGATCGGCCACCATCAGCCGCCCTTCGGAATAAGCGAAGGGCGTCACCTCCACCACCGTGACCAGCCGGTCGCCGACCTTCACCCCCTCCAGCGTCACCGGCTCACCGTCCAGCGTGTAATAGCTGCGGGTGATCGCATAGCCGTTGCCGCCCGCGGGTTCCGGTTCGGCCGGAACGCCGTAGGTGGTGACGGTGATCGTGGTATCCGCGCCCTCGTTGGTCACCACCACCGGCGCGGCGCCGTCGGTCAGCACCTTGACCAGCGGGCCATCGGCGGGCTGGCCGTCGATCAACACGCCCGCGGTATCGGGCCGGTCAATCAGCGCATTGGTCGCCATCAGCGCCCATGTCGCCTCTTGGGTGGAGAGATGCGCGCCCTGACGGGACACCCGATCGGTCAGTTCCTCGCGGTCCACCGCCGTGGAACCCGCCTCCACCGCCAGCGCCAACAGCGCCGCAGCATCGCGGTAGGTCGTGCCATAATCGGCGCGCCACAGCTGTTCCTTCTCGGTCGCGGGCAGTGCGTTCAGCTTCGCCCCAGCCTTACGGAACATCGCATCGGCCCGGGTCTGATCGCCGTAGGAGGCCAGCGCCGCGCCCAGTTGCGCCTGCGCCAAGGGCGTGGCGAAGTCGTCGCCCTTCACATCGGCGTAATAGCGCAGATCGCCGATGGCCGCCGCCCCCTCGCGGGCCAGCACCATCAGCGCATAGGCCAGCGCCGTGCCGCCGCCATTGGTGCCCGCGTCGAAATCCGGCGCGTAGTTCACCTGATTGCGCAGGTTCGACAAAGCGTTGCGGAAGGCCAGATCCGGCACCGCATAACCCTGCGCCCGGGCGCGGGACAGGAAGTCGGTCACATAGGCATCCAGCCACATGTCGCCCGAACCGGGGGACCACAGGCCAAAGCCGCCTTCGCTGCCCTGATTGGTCAGAATCTCGGCCACGGCCTGGTCGATCCGGGTCTGGATATTCTCCGCGCCCTTCAGGTCCATCACCCGCGCCACCTCATCGAAATAGAGAAGCGGCAGCGCGACCGAAGTCATCTGTTCCGTGCAGCCATAGGGATAGCGGTCCAGCGAGGCGAGGAGCCCCGGCGCGTTCAGCCGCGCAATCGGGCCAATCGCCATGACCGATTTGCCCGAACCGGGAATCATATCCGCGAATACCGCCTGATCGAAGGTGAAGCTTTGCCCCTTCTTCAGGTCCAGACGGCTGACCTTGGCGATTTCCGGATCGTTCACCTGCACCGGCAGGGTCAGCACCTTTTCCAGCGCCTTGCCGTCGGGCGTGGTCAGCGTGACCTTCACCTGATGAATGCCGGGGCTGCCTGCGGTCAGCGGCACTTCGACCACCTGCTTGCCCTTTTCGGCCAAGGTGACCTCCACCGGGACGGGGCCAAGGGTCACGCCCTCACCCGCAACGGCCAGCGCCATCTTGCCCGCCGGGCCGGTGGCATGGACGATCTCCAACAGCACCCGGCTTTCATCCCCCGGCGCCATGAAGCGCGGCAGGCTGGCCGTCACCACCACCGGATCGCGCACCAGCACATCTGCGCTGGCCTGCCCGACGCCGGTCTTCGACCATGCAATCGCCATGACCTTCACAGTGCCGTTGAAGGCCGGCAGGTCAAAGCTGGTGCGGGCATAGCCGTCTTCGCCCACGGGCAGAGGGCCGGTGAAATAGGCCACCAGCTCCTCTGTGGGGGGCGGCGCCTGCAACCGCGCCTGTGCCCCCGCATCCCCGCCAGAGCGGACCTCGCCCGTGGCGCCGTTCAGCCCGTCGATCAGCCGGCCATAGACATCGCGGATGCCCACGCCCAGCTTGCGCTGGCCGAAGTAATAACCCTGCGGATCGGGGGCCTTGAACCCGGTCAGGTTCAGGATGCCCTGATCCACCGCGGCGATGGTGACATAGGCCGTCTCACCCGGCTGAACACCCTCCACCTTCACCGCCACGTCCAGCGGTGCACGGGGCGCCGACTCGACCGCCATCTCGACCGTCGCGGTCAGCGCCCGCTTGCCGGGCGCGATGCTGGCATAAGACAGGCCAAGCGCCCGCGCCGGGTTGCGGCCCGCCGCCACATCCATTGGCCGCAGAACCGAGGCGGTGACATAGACGCCCGCGCCCCAATCGTCGGTGACGGTCAGCGGGATCAGGTTCTCGCCCTCCTTCACCTCGACCGCCTGCATATGCACCAGCCGGTTCGACAGCACCGTGATCAGCGCCGTGCCCGCCGCCCGCGGCACGATCCGCAGCTGCGCGGTTTCACCCGGCGCATAGGCGGGCTTGTCCAGCGTCAGTTCCAGCGTGTCCGGCGTGGCCGAAACATCGGCGGGCGCATACCAGCCCGCCCAGAACGTGGTCGAGGTTTCGGCCCGGCCGCCCGCATCCGTGCGGGTCACCGCCAGCTCATACTGGCCCCAGTCCACCCGGCCCGTCACCTGCACAGGGTCCGTGCCCAGTGTCGCCGTGCCTTCGGCCACCGGGGAACGATAGGTCACCGGCTCCCAATACCAGTTGCCATAGTTTTGATACCATTGGTAATCCGTCTCAACCCGGGTCAGGGTCCACTTCACGTCCATCGGCGCAGGCGCCAGATCCGGGCCGATGCCCAGCACCTCGAAGCTGACATCCTGCCCTTCGCCGGCCACGCCGTCGAACAGCGGCTTAACCCCGATCATCGCCGCCGCGGGCACCACATCACGGGTGATCCGGCGTTCCACCGGCCGGCCCGAGCCTTCGGCCACGCGGACAGTGAAGGTCGCCTGCAGCGGACGGCCCGGGTCTTCGGTCTGCGGCAGGGCCGCGTCGAGATAGGCCGTGCCATCCTCCAATGTCTCGGCCGCGGGCAGCGTCTCGAACAGGGTGGAGAACGGGCGGTCGCTGCGCCCGAAGACATAGCCCGGGAACTGCGGCAGACCGGTGGCCGCGCGGAGCGAGACCTCGCCCTCGACCGCCAGCCCGGCCCCCGGGGCGCCGAACAGGTATTTCGCCGAAACGGTCAGCGGCACCACCGGCGTGGCGAGCGAGACCGGCGCCTCATCGGCGGCAATGGTGAAGTCGATCCGTTCGGGCAGGAAATCTTCGACGAGGAAGGTGGTCTGCGCCAGCGGGGCCGCATCGGCATCGGCCAGAATGGCCAGCGTCCAGACGCCACGCGGCGCGCTGCCCGCCACCGGCAGGGCAAAGACATGGCCCCCCGCCCCGCCGTCCTGCACCAGCTGGCGGGAATATTCCACGCCGTCCGGGCGGTTCAGCACGGCGGTCAGCGGCAGGCCTTCCACCGCCTCGGTCTGCGGATCGCGGGCCAGCGCGGTGGCATAGACCGTTTCGCCCGCACGATAGGCGCCGCGGTCCGTGGTCAGGAACACATCCACCGGCGGCGCGGCCTCGCGCCCTTCGACCCCGCGGTCAGACAAATCGAACTCCGGATCAGTCAGCGACAGGAAGGTCAGATCGGTCTCGCCGTCCCGCACCACGACCATGCCCGGCGCCGAAGAGCCGGTGCCGCGCACCAGCCCGGCGTCAAAGCGCGCATAGCCCTGATCGTCGGTCGTCGCCGTTCCCAGCACCGCGTTCCCACGGCTGAGGAGATCGACCGTAGCGCCCGGTTTGGCGCCCGCGGTGCCAAGGCTGCGCACGAAGACATGCAGCCCGTCCACCCCGGTCATCGTGGTGACGCCAAGGTCTGAGACGACGAACCACTGCCAGCCCGGCCCGATGGTATAGGGGTCGACGCCCGGCACGCTGGCCTTCAGCGCATAGATGCCCGCGGGGCGGCCTGCCAGCGCCTCACCCATCGGCAGGCGGGTGGTCACGTCGCGGTTCACCTCTTGTGTGACGGTGGCGGTGCCGGTCCAGACCTCCTGCCCGATCTCATCGGAGAAGGTGTATTCGTCATAGGTATAGATTGGGCGGCCGAAATAGCTGCTCTGGATGGCCCGCAACAGATTGCGGTCCGTGACCTGATAGAGCACCAGATCCAGCTTTTCGGTGTTCACCGTCTCCACCGGCAGCGCCGCATCGTCGGACTTCGGCAGCACATAGCCGCGGCCGGGGAATTTAACGCCGGGATTGCGGTCGCGCACGTAAAGCGTCAGCTCCACATCCTTGGCCAGCGTCTGGCCATCCGCCGCGGGCAGCCCCTCGCGGAAGGTGACGGTATAGCGCTGGCCATGGGTGACGCCGGTCACGCACAGCTCGCGGTAGCCCCCCGCCTCGACCGCCATGCCGGTATCGGGAAGCTTGACGTAATCGCCGTAATCCACGCCCGAGGTCACCAGATCCTCGGTGAAGGAGGCGCAGATCCGCGGGCGGGCCAGATCGGCTTCCACCCGGTTCTCGGCCATGCGGAAGCCGTATTTGCCGATGGCATCGTCCAGCAGCGCCGCCGTGTCGTCCCGCGGCTGCAGCGACTGCGCCAGACGCAGCGCCTGCACCATGTCACGCCCGCGGCCGATCACCTCCAGCGTCTGCGCCATCTGCACAAGGATGGTGTGGCGCTGCGCGGCACTGTCGGCGCGCAGATAGGCGTTGACCGCGGCATAGAAGGCGCGGCTCTGATACCACCACTTGTCCGAGACGCTCTCGGCCGCGCGGGCCGCACGCCGGGAATATTCCAGCCACAGATCCGCCGAATCGTCGCGGTTCAGGGCCGCCCCGGTGAAGGCCGTGGCCATCACCCAATCGCCGTTCGCTTCATTCTCAGCCGCGGCTTGCAGATGTTCTTCCGCGCTCCACGGGCCGGTCGTATGGGTGCGGCCCAGCGTCTGCGCCATGTCCAGAGCCGAGGAAATGTCCCAGTCCGGCACGAAGGTCAGTTCCGGCCGCCGGGTTGCGGCGCGCATCACCGCCGCGGGATCGGCCGCCACGACCATGGCCGATTGCGCGCCTTGAAACGCCGTGGGCTGGCCGGGGTCAGCCTTGAGGAAACAGCTGCCGTTGCGGGTGTTGAACGTATAGGCCTCGCACCGCGTGTTGGTCAGGCAGGCCCGCTCGCAGGCATCCTGCGTGGTGTCGAAGATTGAAGAGATATCGCCGCCCGGAAAATCCGAATCGACCGTCACGATGGTGCGTTTCTGCGGAATCAGATCCTGTCCGGCGGCCAGCGTCGGAATGGCGAAAAGCAGCGCCGCGGCGGCGGCTCTGGCAAAACGGCGCATCGGAAATCCCTCCTGTTATGGCGCAACTCTGGCACGCCGCCCCGGCGGGGGGCAAGCGCAACGAGGAGCGGTTTGCGTTAAGTCTTGGTTCACCGGAAGCGGCGAAGGTAGTCGCGAAATCCGGACGTCGGCCCCTTTCCGCCGTCACCGGGCACGGCAGGATGTCGGCTGGGATACATGGACCTGACGGAAAGACTGGCAAAGGAACGGCGGGCACGGCTGGCGGCGGAACGCCTGCTGGAACAGCGCACGCGTGAGCTTTTCACCGCCAATGAAAAGCTTGCGCTGCATGCCCGCTCCCTGTCCGAACAGATCGTCGAACAGCGCGAGGTGGTGCGCACCGCCCAGCATGAGGCGGCCAGTCTGAAAGGCCAGAACAGCCGGGTTCTGGACGCGCTGGACCGCGCCAACACCCAGGCCGTCATGGCAGAGCGGCGGCTTTGGGATTCGATCGACACGATCCGCGACGGCTTTGCCGTCTTCGACAGCAAGCTTGCTCTCGTCTCGGCCAACCGCTCCTGGCTGGACGGGTTCGGCCGCACGGGAATGCCCCCGGGCCTGTCCTACGGCACCCTGTTGCACATGCTGGTCGACCGGCAACTGGTGCAGACCGGCAGTCTTGACGGCCCAGACTGGATCGCCCGCATGATCGGCCGGCTGGACGGCGACCCCATCCCGTCCGAGACGCTGGAATTCACCTCGGGCGCATGGGTGCGCCTGGTGGAGCGGCGCACGCAGGGCGGCGATCTGGTCAGCCTTGCCATCGACATCACCGAACAGATGCGCATCTGGGCCGCGATTGAGGCGCTGCCCGATGCCTTTGTCCTTTTCGACAGGGAGGAACGGCTCTTGGCCTTCAACCAACGCTATCGCGACATGTTCCCGGACAGCGCTGCCGGCATGGTGCCCGGCATCAGTTTCGAACAGCTCCTGCGCGACGGGCTGAACCGGGGTCATGTGCCCGAGGCGCAGGGGCGCGAGGAAGAATGGCTGGCCGAACGGCTGGCCCAGATGCGCGCGGCAAAGGGCCACAGCATCTGCCAGCTGTCGGACGGCCGCTGGATCATGGAGCAGGAACATGCCACGCCGGACGGCGGCCGCGTGGGCCTGCGCAGCGACATCACCCAATTGCGCGAACAGCAGGCCGCACTGGATGCCGCCCGCCGCGCGGCTGAGGCGGCAAGCCGGGCGAAATCGGCTTTTCTCGCGAATATGAGCCATGAGATCCGCACGCCCCTGAACGGCGTGGTCGGCATGGCAGAGCTGTTGTGCGACACCAGCCTGACCGATGAACAACGGCTGTTCGCCGACACCATCCGCTCGTCCGGAGAGGCGTTGCTGGTCATCATCAACGACATTCTGGACTATTCGAAGCTGGAGGCAGAGCGCGTCACCCTGCGCCCGGAACCCTTTGATCTGGAACGCACGATCCATGAGGTGACCATGCTTCTGCAGCCGCAGGCACGTGCCAAGGGAATCGACCTGACCATCGACTACGACGTGTTCCTGCCCACGCTTTTCGTGGGCGATCCGGGGCGGCTCAGGCAGGTGCTGACCAACCTGATCGGCAATGCGGTGAAATTCACCGATCAGGGCCATGTGCTGACCCGCGTCGTGGGGATGGAGGTGGAGGATGGCCGCCAGCAGCTGCATGTGACGGTGGAAGACACCGGCATCGGCATCGCGCCCGAACACCTTGACCACATCTTTGGCGAGTTCAATCAGGTCGAGGAGGAGCGGAACCGCAAATATGAGGGCACCGGCCTTGGCCTTGCCATCACCCGCCGCCTGATCGAGCGGATGGGCGGCGCGGTCTGGGTGGACAGCGACAAGGGCACCGGCTCGGTCTTCGGCTTCCGGCTGACGCTGCAACCCGGGGAACCCGCAGCCCCGGCGCAGCCGCCCGCCGCCTTCCGCCGCGCTTTGGTGGTGGATGACCGCTTCATCAACCGCACCATTCTGGAACGCCAGCTGGTTCCCTGCGGTGTGGAGGTGGTGCAGTGCCGCTCCGGCGCGGAGGCGCTGGCGCTGCTGGACCGCGATCCCGGCATTGATCTGGTGCTGACAGATCATGAGATGCCGGAAATGGACGGAGTTACTCTCGCCGTGCGAATGCGGGCGGCAGGGTTCACCATGCCGGTGGTGCTGCTTTCGGCCCATCCCGCCGCCGCGCGGGAGCGGGAGGGTGCAGCGGCGCTGGATGCGATCCTGCAGAAACCCGCTTTGCGGGCCGAGCTTTACCGCCGCCTGCGGGCACTGACCGCCGAGCCGGAGGCCGAGGCACCCGTCGCCGCCGTCACGGCCGGGCCGCCGCGGCGGATGCGGGTTCTGGCAGCCGAAGACAACAAGACCAACCAGCTGGTGTTCCAGAAGATGGTGCGCGGGCTGGAGATCGACCTCCGCTTCGCGGCCAACGGGCGCGCGGCGGTCGAGGAATGGCACAGCTTCCGCCCCGATCTGGTGTTCATGGACATCTCCATGCCCGAGATGGACGGGAAGGAGGCCGCCGCCGCCATCCGCAAGGCGGAAACGGCCGGGGCGCATGTCCCGATCATCGCGCTGACCGCCCATGCCATGGACGGCGATGGCGAGGCGATCCTGGCGGCCGGGATCGACCGCTATCTGACCAAGCCGCTGCGGCGGGGAGAGATCCTGGCCGCGCTGGCCGAACATTGCCCCGAAGGTGCCCTGCCCGTGACCGCCGCTGCCGAGGATGCGGCATGAAAGCTTGCGCCGCGGCGGCCCTCACGGGGCCGAAGCCGTCCGCCGCGGACAATTGCGGAGTGCGGACGTAGAGTTCAGCTGAATCTGCACGTGGATAGCGCCGTCCGAACCGAAGATCAGATTTCGCGCAGAACCGCCAGAAAGGCCTGGCCGAAGCGGTCCGCCTTTTGTGGTCCCATGCCCTGCACCCGCTCTATCTCCTCCAGGGTCCGGGGGCGGCGTTCGGCGATCTGGCGCAACGTGCTGTGGGTGCAGGACATCGGCTTTTCCGTGCCGTCTTCGCCCCGTGCAAGCCGGGCCTGCGCCTCGGCCAGCCGGTCGAACAGGTCGCCCTCGGGCCGTCCGGACAGCGCGCGACGGGCGGGATGGGTGCTGTCCTGCGCCCCGGTGATGACCGCCAGAAACGCCGCGCCATAGCTTTCCAGCTTCTTCGCGCCGACCCCGGTGATGCCTGCCATCTGGTCCAGCGTCGCCGGCCGCCGTTCGGCCATCTCGATCAGGGTGCGGTCGGTGAAGATCACATAGGCGGGCACGGCCGCCGCCTCGGCCAAAGCGCGGCGCTTGGCCTTCAGCGCGGACAAGAGCGGCGCATCCTCTTCGGCCACCATCGCCTTCACGGCGATGCGGCGGTCGGGCGCCACCTCTTTGCGCAGCAGCACCTGCTCCTGCCCTTTCAGCACCGGAATGGCACTGTCGGTCATCCGCAGGGCGCCATGGCGTTCGAAATCGGGGCGCAGGAAGTCGCGGCCCATCATCTGGCGGAAGATGCCGGTCCAGGCCGCCTTTGACCGTTCGCGCCCCACCCCGAAGGTCGGCAGCCCGTCGTGGCCGCGTTCACGGATGCGGTCGGTCATCGTGCCGGTCAGAATGTCGATCAGATGGCCCGCGCCATAGCTTTCCCCGGTCCGCAGCACGGCGGACAGCGCCTTGCGCACCGGCTCGGTCCCGTCGAACACCTCGGCCGGGCGGTCGCAAAGATCGCAGTTGCCGCAGGGCCGCGGATCTTCGCCGAAATAGCGCAGCAGCACCTGACGGCGGCAGGCCAAAGCCTCGGCCAGCCCCAGAAGCGCGTTCAGCCGACCGTGGTCGGCCATCTTGCGCTCCGCAGGCGCGGCGCTTTCGTCGATCTGGGTGCGGCGATAGCGGATGTCATCCGCACCATACAGCGTCAGCGTCTCGGCCAGGGACCCGTCCCGACCCGCACGGCCGATTTCCTGATAATAGGATTCAATGGATTTCGGCAGGTCGGCATGAGCGACCCAGCGGATGTCCGGCTTGTCGATCCCCATGCCGAAGGCCACCGTCGCCACCACGATCAGCCCGTCATCGCGCTGGAACCGGGTTTCCACATGGCGGCGGTCGTCGGCCTCCATCCCGCCGTGATAATGCAGCGCGGGATGGCCCGCCTCGCGCAGGGCCTGCGCCAGCGTTTCGGTCTTGGCGCGGGTGCCGCAATAGACGATCCCGGACTGCCCCTTCCGCGCGGCGGCAAAGCGCAGGATCTGTTCGCGCGGCGAGTCCTTGGCCGCAAAGGCCAGATGGATGTTCGGCCGGTCAAAGCCGCGCAGGAAGGTCGCGGGCGTCTCTCCGTCGAACAGACGGCTGACGATCTCGGCCCGGGTCTCCTCATCCGCGGTGGCGGTAAAGGCGGCCAGAGGCACCCGCAGCGCGCGGCGCAATTCACCGATGCGCAGGTAATCGGGGCGGAAATCATGGCCCCACTGGCTGACGCAGTGCGCCTCATCCACCGCGATCAGCGAAACGCCGATCCGCCGCAGCAGCGGCTGCGACGATCCCAGCCGTTCCGGCGCCATGTAAAGCAGCTTCAGCCGCCCCTCGTCCAGCGCGCGGAAGACATCTTCCGTCTCATCCTCGGTGTTGCCGGAGGTGAGGGCCCCCGCTTCCACCCCGGCCTCGCGCAGGGAACGGACCTGATCGCGCATCAGCGCGATCAGCGGAGAGATCACCACCGTCACCCCGGACCGGCACAGCGCGGGCAGCTGATAGCACAGCGATTTGCCCCCGCCGGTGGGCATGATGGCCAGCGTGTTCTGCCCCGCCGTTACGGCAGAGACGATCTCCTCCTGCCCGGGACGAAACTCCGGGAAGCCGAAGACCCGGGCCAGAAGTGCCGCGGGATCGGCCATCAGTAGAAGGCGGCGATGTTGTTCATCAGGATGATGCGCAGGGCATAGACGGCCAGCAGCACGACCAGCGGCGCAAAGTCGATTCCCGCGGTGGCGGGCAGGATGCGGCGGACCTGACTGTAGATCGGCTCCAGCATGCGGTTCAGGCCGTACCAGATCTGTGCCACCAGGGACTGGCGCAGGTTCAGCACCTGAAAGTTGATCAGCCACGACATGATCACATGCGCCAGCACAACGAATTGCACCACGCCGAGTATCAGCATCAAGATGTCGTAGACAGACTTCATCGCGCCCTCGCTTTTCCGGATGGCGAAAGAGGTAGCGCGGGCAGCGCCCAAGGGCAATGCCATAGGCGGCGGACGCGGGGTCATGCTTGACCTTTTCGCCGCATCGCGGCAGGCCGGAACCCGCAAAGCAGGAGGCGGCGGCATGTATCCATGGTTCCGGCTGGTCAAGGAAGTGGTGAAGTTCCGCAGCGCGCCCCGCCTGCACCCGTTCGACACCCACATCAGCCACCACCTCTGCTGGCCGTGGGACATCGACCCGTGGATGGAGCTGAACAACGGTCGCACGCTGACATTGTATGATCTGGGGCGTATCCCGATGGCCACCCGCACCGGGCTGGACAAGCTGGCGCGGGCGAAAGGCTGGGGGCTGGCCGTCGCGGGCGCCTCGGTCCGCTACCGCAAGCGGGTGAAGGCCTTCGACCGGATCGAAATGAAGACCCGGCTTTTGGGCTGGGACGGGCGGTTCGTCTATATGGATCAGAGCATGTGGGTCCGGGGGGACTGCACCTCGCAGGTGCTGATCCGCTCGGCCATCACGCAGGGCAAGCGCGGGATCGTGCCGCCGTCCGAGATGGCGGTGGCGCTTGGTCTGCCCGGCGAAAGCCCCGCCCTGCCCGCATGGGTGCGGGCTTGGATCGACGCCGATGCCGAACGGCCCTGGCCACCGCAGGCCTGAGCGGCCTCCCCCTCTGTCTGCCACAACGCGGGCTTGCGCCGCCGCCGTTTTGCGGATTCACTCGCGCCAAAAGAGGGCGGGACATGATCAGCAAACGCAAGCGCATCTGGGGCTGGTATTTTTTCGACTGGGCCAGCCAGCCGTATAACACCTTGCTGCTGACCTTTGTCTTCGGCCCCTATTTCGCCGAGGTCGCCCGGGGCTATTACATGGGCACCGGGATGGAGGCGGAGACCGCCGCCGCCGCCGCGCAAAGCTTCTGGGGTGTGGGGCTGACGCTGTCGTCGCTGATCATCGCGGTTCTGGCGCCCATCCTGGGTGCGGTGGCCGACACGACCGGGCGGCGGCTGGTCTGGGTCTGGATCTTCTCGGCCCTCTACGTCATCGGCGCTTGGGCGCTGTGGTGGGTGGCCCCCGGCGGCGGCGTGGGCATGCTGTATTTCGCCGTGGGCTTCTTCGGCCTGGGCTTCATCGGTATGGAATTCGCCACGATATTCACCAATGCGCTGATGCCCTCGCTGTCGGATCATGAGGATATGGGCGCGATCTCCGGCTCCGGCTTTGCCTTCGGCTATCTGGGCGGGCTGATCGCGCTGATCATCATGCTGGGCTTCTTCGTGGCCAGCCCCGAAACCGGCCTGACCTATCTGGGCCTGCCGCCGGTGCTGGGCGAGGACAGCGAGACGCAGATCGGCACCCGCATCGTCGGGCCTTTCACGGCGCTGTGGTTCGCGGTCTTCATGATCCCGTTCTTCCTGTGGGTGAAGGAGCCGAAGACCACACCGCAGCAAATGCATCTGGGCCGCGCGCTGGCGCAACTGAAGGAATTGCTGGCCTCGCTGCGCTACCGCCGCAGCCTGTCGGCCTATCTGTTGTCCTCGCTGTTCTACCGCGATGCGCTGAATGCGCTTTATGCCTTCGGCGGGGTCTATGCCTCGGGCGTGCTGGGCTGGTCCATCGGACAGATCGGCATCTTTGGCGTGGTGGGGGCGATCACCGCGGTGGCGGCCTCATGGGTCGGCGGCCGGGCGGACCGGAAATGGGGGCCGAAGCCGGTGATCGTCGTGTCGATCCTTGTGCTGAGCGCCATCGTTCTGGTCATCGTCGGCCTGACCCGGGAAAGCGTCTGGGGCATTCCGCTGGACCCGGCCTCGGCCGCCTCGGACAACCTGTTCTTCCTCTGCGGGGCGCTGATCGGCGCGGCGGGGGGCACGATTCAGGCCGCCAGCCGGACGATGATGGTGCGCCATACCGATCCGGACCACGCGACCGAAGCCTTCGGGCTTTATGCGCTGTCCGGCAAGGTGGCCAGCTTCATCTCGCCCGCAATGATCGCGCTGGCCACCACGATCAGCGGATCACAGCGCATCGGCATGGTGCCGCTGATCGTGCTGTTTCTTCTGGGCCTGATCCTGCTACTCTTCGTCAATTCCAGAGGTGAGCAGACCCGATGACCCTTCGCACGACCGTCCGGCGCATGATCCTGTGCGCCGCACTTGCCCTGCCCATGCCTGCCGTGGCCGAACCCTTGGCCAACAAGCTCTTCGGCGCGCATACGACCCCGTCCAATCAGGAGTCGATGCCGGTGGGCAGCTATGCGCGGGGCTGCGCCGCGGGGCTGATCGTGCTGCCCGAGACGGGGCCGACCTGGCAGGCGATGCGGCTGTCGCGCAACCGCAACTGGGGCCAGCCGGTCATGATCCAGTTTCTGGCCGACCTGTCGTCCGAGGCGGCGGCCATGGGCTGGGGCAAGGGACTTTATGTCGGCGATATCAGCCAGCCGCGCGGCGGGCCGATGACCAGCGGCCATGCCAGCCACCAGATCGGGCTGGATGCGGATATCTGGTGGCTTGCCCCCAAAAGCCTGAAGCTGTCGGTGAAAGAGCGGGAGAATATTTCTTCCATCCCCATGCGCTCGGCCGATCAGAAGTCGGTCACCAAAAACTGGGGACCGACGGCCGCGCGCCTCTTGAAGACGGCGGCGCTGGATCCGCGGGTGGACCGCATCTTCGTGGCTGCCTCGATCAAGATCGAGATGTGCAAGACTGCCAAGAAATCCGACAAGAAATGGCTGCAGAAGATCCGCCCCGTGGCCGGGCATGACACCCATTTCCACGTGCGGCTGAAATGCCCGCCCGGCGCCCGCATGTGCGAGACGCAGACGCCCACGGTGGCCGACCTGTCGAATGGCGGCGACGGCTGTGACGAGACGCTGACCTGGTGGGTGACGGATTATCTGAACCCGCCCAAGAAAGGGGCCGAAAAGCCCAAGGACGAAGACCAGCCCCGCAAGAAGGGGCCGCGCGAATTCACCATGGCGGACCTGCCCAAGCAATGCAAAGACGTGCTCGCCTCGGACTGACGGCGGCACTGCTGGCGGTGGGATTGCAGGGGGGCGCCAGCCCCTTTGTCCCCGCCGGTTTCGTGTCGTCCTATGCTTGGAAATCCGATGATCCCCGCTTTGGCGGGTTTTCCGGCGTGGAACTGTCGGAAGATGGGCGCCAGATCGTTGTGCTGTCGGACCGCGGCACCTGGACCCGTGGCACGGTCAGCCGCGACGGGCTGGGCCGGATCACCGGGGTGGAGCTGGAGCCGATGCAGGAACTGCGCGCCACCGGCGACGCACCGCTGAAGAAATCCCGTTCGGACAGCGAGGGAATCGCGATGGCCCCGGACGGCACGCTTTACGTCTCGTTCGAGGGCGTGGCCCGGGTGCTGCGCTACGACCGTTTCGGCGGCCCGGCGGTGAACCTGCCCGATGCCAAGGCCTTTGCCCTGATGCCGAAGAATGCCTCGCTGGAGGCTTTGGCGGTGGATGCCTCGGGCGCCCTCTGGACCCTGCCCGAAGACACCCGCGACAAGACGCAGGATTTTCCGTTCTACCGCTTTGACGGCGAACGCTGGACCCAACCCTTCTCTTTGCCCCGCCGTGGCCCCTATCTGCCGGTCGGTGCGGATTTCGGGCCGGACGGGCGGCTGTATATTCTAGAGCGCGCCTTCTACGGGCTGGGCGGCTTTGCCAGCCGGGTGCGGGCGCTGCGTTTGACCACGGACGGGATCGCCGCCGAAGAGGTCGTCGTCGAAACGCCCGCCGGCGCGCATGACAACCTTGAAGGCCTGTCGGTCTGGCAGGACGAAACCGGCGCGATCCGCCTGACCATGGTGTCGGACGACAATCACCAGTTCTTCCTGCGCAACGAGATTGTGGAATACCGCCTGCCCCCGGGCTGACGAACCGTTGACGCAGCCACGCGAGCGGATTATGCCGCGCCGTCCCCACCCGCCCTGCGCGGCAGGGCCAAGTGTCCGCTACCTTGTCAAAACGGAAAACAACATGACCCGTCTTCTGCCCGGCATTCTTGCCATGGCCGCCATCGTGCTGGCCTCGAACATCCTTGTGCAGTTTCCCATGGGCGCCTGGTTGACCTGGGGCGCCTGGAGCTATCCTTTCGCCTTTCTGGTGGGCGATCTGGTGAACCGCCTGCAGGGACCCTCGGCCGCGCGCAAGGTGGTGCTGGCCGGTTTCGTCACCGGCCTGGCCTGTTCCTTCGTTGGCACCCAGATCATGGGAGAGTTCGGCCCGCTGGTCACCCTGCGCGTGGCCATAGGGTCCGGTCTGGCCTATCTGGTCGGCCAGATGACCGATGTCTCCGTCTTCACCATGTTCCGTCGCGACAAATGGTGGAAGGCGCCGCTCGTCTCCACTCTGGTCTCCTCGACGCTGGATACGGTGATCTTCTTCTCCATCGCCTTCTCGGCCACGCTGGCCTTCATCCATCCGGCCGATGACGTGTCCTGGGCGGGCGAGGTCATGCCGCTTCTGGGCATCGGCCCCGACGCGCCGTTCTGGGTGTCGCTCGCCCTGGCGGATTGGGGGGTGAAGCTTCTGCTGGCGCTGGTCGCGCTGGTGCCATTCCGCCTGATCGTCGGGCGTTTCATCGCCCGTCCGGTCTGATTACCCCCGAATCTGCCCGCAAACCGGGCAGATTCGATGTGCCAGATATGGATTGCTCATATTTTGGGCGCCCTATTCCGGCCCCGGGGTTGTTTTCCGGCCACATCACAGGATGTGACGTATCTGTAGCGGAAATTCAGTTGACCGACACCATATCTGTGGCAGGCTGAGCTTATCGGCAACCCATTGAAAGGAGGTGATCCAGTGTCTAGAGGGATATTGGAGAGAAGCGTCGGGACAGTCAGGGGGCATGTTTTCTGAGGGCAGCCCCTCAGTGCACCGAACCTGGTTGGGCTTTTTCCTAACTGGCCCATCTCCTTGGAACTCGGAAGGGGTCGCCGTTCAGGCGACCCTTTCTCTTGTGGCTGTGTGGTGCCTTGCGCAGCCTTCTCGTGCGGCTTCGCCTTCTCTTCGGGCGGGCCGCCCCTGCCGCTGAACCGCCATGCTGTATATCACCGAAACCCTTGCCCTTGCCGACTGGGAGCTGAGCGAAAGCTTCATGCGCGCCTCGGGTCCCGGCGGGCAGAATGTCAACAAGGTCTCGACCGCCGTAGAACTGCGGTTCGAGGCCGAGCGGTCGCCCCATCTGCCGCCGCCCGTCAAAGCGCGGCTGCGGCGGATCGCCGGGCGCAAATGGACGGTCGAGGGCGCGCTGGTCATTCAGGTGGACGACACCCGCAGCCAGGCCCGCAACCGCGAAATCGCGCGCGAACGGCTGGCCGAGATGATCCGCGCCGCGCTGGTCGCACCGAAAAAACGCATCGCCACCAAACCCACATTGGGCAGCCAACGGCGCCGTCTGACGGCAAAGGCGGTGCGCGGCGAGGTAAAGGCCTTGCGTGGCCGGATTGAGGGCGAGGACTGACCTGCCGCAGCGCGACCGGTCAGACCTGCACCTCGCGCGCGATCTGGTCGCCCACGCCGAAGACGCGCTTGTAGCGGGCGATCTCGTCCTTCGGACCCATCGCCTTGTTCGGGTTGTCCGACAGTTTTACCGTGGGGCGGCCATTGGCGGACACCGCCTTGCAGACAAGGCTGAACGGCGCCAGCGCATCACCCGGCACAAAGCCGCGGAAGTCGTTGGTCAGGTTGGTTCCCCAGCCGAAAGACACCTTCACCCGGCCGTTGAACTGGGCGTAAAGGCGTTCGATCATCTCGACATCCAGCCCGTCCGAGAAGATGACCAGCTTCTCGCGCGGGTCTTCGCCCTGATCCTTCCACCAGCGGATGGCGATTTCCGCCGCTGCCGCCGGATCGCCCGAATCGATGCGGATGCCGGTCCAGCTGGCCAGCCATGCCGGGGCGTTCTTCAGGAACCCTTCGGTGCCATAGGTATCGGGCAGGATGATCCGCAGATTGCCGTCATGTTCTTCGTGCCAGTCGGCCAGCACCTGATAGGGCGCCTGCGCCAGACGGGCATCGTCGGTGGCCAGCGCGGCATAGACCATGGGCAGTTCATGCGCATTGGTGCCGATTGCCTCGATGTCGCGCTTCATGGCGATCAGGCAGTTCGACGTGCCGGTAAAGGCGCTGCCCAGCCCTTCCTGCATCGCCTGCACGCACCAGTCCTGCCACAGATAGCCATGGCGGCGGCGGGTGCCGAAATCGGCGATCTTCAGATCGGGGATGTTCCGCAGCCGTTCGATCTTTTCCCAAAGCCGGGTCATCGCGCGGGCATAAAGGACCTGAAGTTCGAACTTGCGCATGTCCTTCAGGATGGCGCGGCTGCGCAACTCCATGATCACGGCCAGCGCGGGGATTTCCCACAGCATGACCTCGGGCCATTTGCCCTCGAAGGTCAGCTCATACTGGCCGTCGCGCTTTTCCAGGTGATAGGCGGGCAGGCGCAGATTCTCGAACCATTCCATGAAATCGGGGCGGAACATCTGGCGCTTGCCGTAAAAGGTGTTCCCCCGCAGCCATGTGCTTTCGCCCCGCTTCAGCGACAGGCTGCGGACATGGTCCAGCTGTTCGCGCAATTCGCCTTCGTCGATCAGCTCGGCCAGACGGACGGATTTCGTCCGGTTGATCAGGCTGAAGACGACGTTGGTGTCCGGCCGGTTCCGAAAGATCGACTGGCACATCAAGAGCTTGTAGAAGTCCGTGTCGATCAGCGACCGGACGACCGGGTCGATCTTCCAGTTGTGATTATGGACACGGGTGGCGATATCGACCATGCGGGCCTCCTCCGGACGGATGAGCCGTTAAAGCAACCCGCGCAGGCACTGTCCAGCGGTCAGGCGGCCTTCAGGCGTCCAGAAGCACCACGCCCGCATCGCGCATCTGCGCCCGCGCCTCTTCGAGCGAGCCGTTGAGATTGATGCCGCGGCACAGATCCTGCCGGACCGAGACCTTGAAACCCAGACGGATCGCATCCAGCGCGGAATAAGCCACGCAGTAATCCGTGGCGAGGCCGACAAAGGTCAGCTGGGTGATACCGCGGGTGTCCAGATACCCCTCCAGCCCCGTGGGGGTTTCGCGGTCATTCTCGAAGAACGCCGAATAGCTGTCGATTTCGGGGCGGAACCCCTTGCGGATCACCAGCTGCGCCGGATCGGTGCGCAGATCGCGGTGCAACGCCGCGCCCGGTGTGCCGATCACGCAATGCGTGGGCCACAGCACCTGCGGGCCATAGGGCATTTCGGTCACGCCGAACGGCTCGGCCCCCGGATGATTGGCGGCGAAAGAGGCATGGTTCGCGGGGTGCCAATCCTGCGTCAGGACGACGGTCTGAAACTCGTCCATCAGGGCGTTGATGCCGGGAACGATGCTGTCGCCGTCTGCCACCGCCAGCGCGCCGCCGGGGCAGAAATCGTTCTGCACGTCGATCACGATCAGGGCTTCGGTGATGTCGCGCATTCTGGCCTCCATCCATTGGGTCCGTCGGAAAACCCCTTGCCCCGGGGTTAGGTTCCCCACCGCCCTGCGTCAAGCGCGGCCCTTGATTTCAGGGGCGAAGGGGTTCATTCCGCCCGCATGTTCATCATTGCCGCACTGTATCACTTCACCCGGTTCGACGATCCGGCCGCCCTGCGCGAACCGCTTCTGGCCCTGTGTCAGGCGGCAAACGTGCGCGGCTCGCTCCTGCTGGCGGCTGAGGGCGTGAACGGCACCATCGCGGGCCCGCGCGCCGGAGTGGATTCCGTGCTGGCCCATCTTCGCGCCCTGCCCGGCTGCGCGGGGCTGGAGTGGAAGGAAAGCACCGCCCCCGCCAATCCCTTCGGCCGGATGAAGGTGAAACTGAAGCGCGAGATCGTGACGATGGGCGTCGAAGGCGTGGACCCGCGCGCCGCCGTGGGCCATTACGTCGCGCCCGCCGACTGGAACGACCTGATCGCGGCCCCCGATGTGGCGGTGATCGACACCCGCAACGACTATGAGGTTGCTATCGGCACCTTCACCGGCGCGGTGGACCCCGACATCCGCAGCTTCCGCGACTTTCCCGCATGGTGGGAGGCGAACCGCGAGCGCTTTCACAACAAGCGCATCGCCATGTTCTGCACCGGCGGCATCCGGTGCGAGAAATCGACGAATTATCTGCTGTCGCAGGGGGTGGAAGAGGTGTTCCACCTGAAGGGCGGCATCCTCAAATACCTTGAGGAAGTGCCCGCCGCGCAATCCGCATGGCAGGGCGAATGCTACGTCTTCGACGGACGGGTCTCGGTCGGTCACGGTCTGGTGCCCGGCGACTATACCTCTTGCGGGGCCTGCCGCCGCCCGGTCAGCCGCGAGGATCGCACCCATCCGGCGTTTGAACCCGGCGTCTGCTGCCCGGCCTGCGTCGGCGAATATTCCGAAGCCGACCGCGCCCGGTTCCGCGAGCGCGAGCGGCAGATGCGGCTGGCCGAGGACCGGGGCACCCGCCATCTGGGCGCGAACCCCGATCTGGCCGAGGGTTAGCGGCCCGACAGAATGTCCCGCACCATCGGGATGACCTTTTCACCGTAAAGCCGCACGCCCTCCATCTGCACCGCATGGGGGATGGGGCCGGTCGTATACTTCAGGTCAAACCGCTGCAGGTTCAGCGCCTTGACCGTGGCGGCGATCTTTTTCGCTACCGTCTCGGGGCTGCCCACATAGCTGGAACCGTGGTTGACCTCAGACAGGAAGCTGGCCTTCGTCACCGGCGACCAGCCGCGTTCGCGCCCGATCCGGCCATACATTTCCTTATAGGCGGGCCAGGCCTGCTCCTGCGCTTCGGCATCCGTCGCGGCCACATGGCCGGGGGAATGCACCCCCACCGGGCGGGCGGTGCGGCCCATCTGCTCCACCGCGCGGTTATAGAGGTCCACATAGGGCACGAACCGCTTCGGATCGCCGCCGATGATCGCCAGCATCAGCTGCAGATCCTGCCGCACCACGCGCACGACCGATTCCGGGCTGCCCCCCACGCCGACCCAGACCGGCATCGGCTGTGCCAGGGGCGGATAAACCACCTGATCCTTCAGCCCCGTGCGGGTCTGGCCGGACCATGTGACACGCTCCTCCTTCACCAGCTTGGCGAAGAGATCCAGCTTCTCTTCGAACAAGGTGTCGTAATCGGCCATGTCATGACCGAAAAGGCCGTAGCTTTCGGTGAACGACCCGCGGCCCACGATCGGCTCGGCCCGGCCGCCCGACAGCGCATGCAGGGTGGAAAACCGCTGGAACACCCGGACCGGATCGTCGGTCGAAAGCACCGTCACCGCCGTGCCCAGCCGGATGCGCGAGGTGCGGCCCGCGATGGTGCCCAGAATGACCTCGGGCGAGGAAATGGCGAAATCGTCGCGGTGATGTTCCCCCAGACCGATGAAATCCACCCCGGTCTGGTCAGCCACTACCGCCTGTTCCACCACATCGCGCAGGACCTGATCCTGCGGCACCGGCAGACCGGCGGCATCCACCGTCACATCGCCAAAGGTATGAAGACCGAGTTCGACTTGTTGCGTCATGGCAAAGCCTCCTGTTCAGAGGCGAACATAGTCAGAAATCCGCGGCAACCAACTCTGCATTCCCGCAGAGAGCCCGTGGCGGAGACGCAGAGATCAGGCCTTGTCCCGCACCATCAGCTGGTTGCCGTCCTGCCGCACCTCGAACCGGGCCAGTTTGCGGATCAGGTCCGACAGCTTGGCCGAACCATAGGTGCGGGTGTCGAAATCCGGATTAGCCTGCGTGATGAACTGGCCGATCTGGCCCAGCGAGAACCACTCCCCCTCGGGGTCGATGGCGCGCATGGCCGCGGCGATCAGCGGGGTCGCATTCACCGGCGGCTCTTTCCCGCCTGCGGCGCGCGGCGTTTCGGTCGCGGCGGCCCCGGGGCGCGCGGGTTCCGGCTCCGTTTCGCCGAGGTTCTCAACATAGATGAACCGCTTGCAGGCCATGCGGAAGGCCTCGGGCGTTTTCTTCTCACCGATGCCGTAGACATCAAGGCCCTGCTCGCGGATGCGCGCGGCCAGCCGGGTGAAATCGCTGTCCGAAGACACAAGGACGAAGCCGTCGAACAGACCGGAATGCAGGAAATCCATCGCCGCGATGACAAGGCCGATGTCGCTGGCATTCTTGCCCTTGGTGTTGGCGAACTGCTGGTCCGCGACCATGCCAAGCGCGGCCACCTTCTTGGCCCAGGCGTTCAGCCGGATCGCCGACCAGTCGCCGTAAATCCGGCGCACCGAAGCCTCGCCCAAGGCGGCGATCTCTTCGAAGATCACCTCGGCATAGGCGGCGGGCACATTGTCGGCGTCGATCAGGACACACAGGCGGGGGGAGCGTTCGTTGGCCATGGCCACATCCTGCGCGAGAATGGCCGCCGCGGAAAGCCCTTGCGCGATCAGCACATGCACTGCGCGGCTAATGCACGGAAAGATGGCGGAAACTTCCCGGTGGCGTTGCGCGGGTTTCCGGATGGCCCTATGGTCCGGGGGAAAGCCCCGGCCCCTTTGGCCCCCGCCGGGATGCGGGACCGGACGTGTTCAGAAAACCCCTTGTCGCCCTTGTCGCCTTCGGCTGCTCCGCCCTTCTGGGCAGCGCGGTGACCTGGAGCGTACATCTCTCGGAACGGGCCCGGGCTGAGGCCGAGTTCCGGCAGCATCTGGATGCAGCCGCCGCCAGCCTGGGCCGCCAGCTGGCGCAGGACATGGCCTATCTGACTGCGACCCGCGCCTTCCTGACCACCCAGACCGGCGTGCCGGAGCGGGCTCCCTTTGCAGCTTTCGTGGCGGGACTGGGCCTTTCCGCCCCGATGGACGGGCTGATGGGCGTGGGCTTTGCCCAGATCCTGCTGCCAGAGGACGAACCCGCCACGGCCGCGCGGCTGCGCCGCCATTATGGCACAGACCGCGGAATCTGGCCCGAACCGGCAGGAAACCTGCGCAGCGTCATTGTCCTGCTGGAGCCGTCGGACCCGCGCAACAGCGCAGCCCTCGGCTATGACATGGCAACCGAGCCGCATCGCCGCGCAGCCATGGAAACCGCGATGGAAACCGGGGAGCCCGCGGCCACCGCGCCCGTCACGCTGGTGCAGGAAATCACCGCGGAAAAGCAGGCCGGGTTCCTGATCTATCTCTACCTCCCCGAGGAGCGCGCCGCCGCCGTCCCGGCCGGCTTCGTCTATTCACCGATCCGCGCCGGAGAGCTGTTCAATACCGCCCTGTCGCGGGTGGGGATGGCCTATGATCTGATGGCCGTGGATATCGAGGCGCCGGACGTGCCGCTGTTCCGCACGGACGGGTTTCAGACCGGCCGCAGCCTACGGCACCTGAGCGTGGATACCGAGGTCCGCTTTGCCGGGCGCCGCTGGCTGCTGACCGCACAGTCGCGGGAAGGCGACGGCTATCTGCAGCTTTACCCGTTCACGCTGCTTGCCGCGGCGGCCATGGCGCTGCTGTCGGTCAGCATCGGGCTTTCGGTTCAGTTCCTTACCGCGGCCGTGCGCAAGGAACGCAGCCTGAATGCCGCGCAGGACCGGCTGGTGCGCGAGAAAGACCTGCATCTGCGGGAAATGTCCCACCGGCTCAAGAACGCCCTCGCAAGGGTGGTGGCGATGACCCGGCAGGCCGCGCGTGGCGCCGAGACGAAAGAGGAATTCGTGGCCTCGGTCACGCGGCGGCTGCAGTCCATGGCCAATGCACAGGACATGCTGACCCGCGCCTCGGGGCAGATCGCCCTGCGTGCGCTGCTGGCATCCGAGCTGCGGCAGATCCTGGGCGAGGATGCTGCCCTGCCCGCGATGACCGGGCCGGAGGTGCAGCTGACCGCGCATGAGACGCGGGCGCTTGGCCTGACCTTCCACGAGCTGGCCACCAATGCGCTGAAATACGGGGCGGGCGCGGTCGAGGGCGGGCAATTGTCGATCAGCTGGACCGTTGACAGCGGCGCGCGGCCGCAGCTGCATCTGATCTGGGACGAGGAGACCGGCACCGCCGCCGCCGCGCCGGAACGCAAGGGCTTCGGCAGCCAGTTGATCGACAGCTGCATCCGCGGGGAACTGGGCGGCACGGTCGCGCGTCGGTATCACGCCAGCGGCCTGACCGTGGAACTGCATGTCCCGCTGGGACAGACGGCGGAACCCGCGGCCCTGCCCGGCTGACATTTTTTCCGTGCCGGCCAAGATTCGACCAAGGATCGCCGGTGCCCTCGCGTCAGACCGAAGAAGACCGTGTTCCCGTTCAGAGGAGGATCAGATGACCCAGACTGCCCCCATCCGCACCCGCTGGCTTCCGCTGCTGGCCTTTCCGCTGCTGCTGTCCGCCTGTGTGATCGAAGAGGTGCCCCCCACCGTCCCGGCCGAGGACGCCTGTGGTGCGTCTGCCCTGCAGGGGCTGGTCGGCCAGCCGCGGACGGTGCTTGCCACCATGCGCTTCGGCCAGACCACCCGGATCATCGAACCAGGCATGGCCGTGACGATGGATTATCAGGCCGGGCGGCTGAACATCTGGATCGCCGAAAACGGCCGGATCGAGCGTGTCAGCTGCGGCTGAACCAAAGAGAAAGGCCCCGGGTCATGCCCGGGGCCTTCCGCCGCACACCTGACGGCCTTGTGCGGAAATTACATGCGGAAATCGGTGTGGCAATCCTTGCAGGCCCCGCCGATGCCGCCCATTCCGGCCTTGATCCCGTCCACCGAGGACACGTCGACCGCCTCGGCCGCGGTCTTCAGCGCAGCCGCATCGGCCAGGAACTCATCCCAGTTGGTCCAGACATCGGGCTTGGCTTCCGAAGCCGGATCCGTGGCGCCCTGGGTTTCGAAAGCCGTGGGAATGTTGCCTGCGGCCGCGACAAGGGCCGCCTTTGCCGCTTCGGCCGCGGCGGCGTCAAACGCCACCTTGCCACCCGCCATGTCGCCCAGAACCTTGGTCTGCGCCGCAATGGTCTGCATCGTTTCGGCCCGGGCCTTGGCCTCGGGTTCGGTCCGTTCGCCCTTGGCAAAGGCAACCCCGGCAACGGCAACGATGGCTCCGGCAAGGACGATTCTGGCAAAATTCATGATCTGGCTCCGATGGCTGGACATTCCGGTCACTGTAAGCACGGCACGGCAAGGGTCCGTTTCACGGTTGCGTGAGCGCCGGATATCCGCCGGGGGTTTATCCTTGCTTTCCGGGCCGCGCGCGCCGTGCTAGCCATGGGCCATGACCCCGCTCCCCTCCAAAGACCAGATCCGCCAGTGGATCAGCGAAAATCCCGGCCTGTCGTCCAAACGCGATCTGGCCAAGGCCTTTGGCCTGAAAGGCGACCAGCGTGCCGAGCTGAAGCGCCTTCTGCGCGAGATGGAGGCCGAGGGCGATCTGGAAAAGCGCGCCCGCCGGTTCCAGCCCAAGGGCGAACTGCCGCCGGTGGCGCTGCTGAAAGTGCTTCCGCCCGATCCGGCGGGCGACCTCTACGCCGAGCCGATGGAAGAGGGCGTGGACAAGGACGCGGGCCGCATCCTGATCATACCGAAAAAGGGCGATCCCGCGCTGGCCGGGGGTGACCGCATTCTGGCCCGGCTGGCCAAGGTGGACCTTGACGATTACGTCTGGGAGGCGCGGCTGATCCGCCGGATCGGCAGCAATCCCCTGAAGGTGCTGGGCGTCTTCCGCAAGGGATCCGAAGGCGGCCGCATCGTCCCCATCGACAAGGGGCAGGACAAGGAATGGCGCGTCGGCGCCGACAATGACATGGGCGCCCGCGATGGCGAACTGGTCGAGGGCGAGGCGGTGGGCAACCGCCGTCTGGGCCTGCCGCAGGCCAAGATCGTGGCCCGTCTGGGCGACCCCGCCGGTCCCCGCGCGGTCAGCCTGATCGCCATCCACCAGCACGGCATCCCCGACCAGTTCCCCGACAAGGCCATGGAAGAGGCGGAGAATGCGCCGCCTTTCAGCATGGACCACCGCGAGGATCTGCGCGATCTGATGCTGGTCACCATCGACCCCGCCGATGCGCGCGACCGCGACGATGCGGTTCTGGCCATGGCGGATACCGAAGCGGGCAATCCCGGCGGCCATGTCCTTTGGGTGGCCATCGCCGATGTCGCCGCCTATGTCCGCCCCGGCAGCGCTCTGGACCGCGAGGCGCGGCGGCGCGGCAATTCCACCTATTTCCCCGACCGGGTGGTGCCGATGCTGCCCGATGTGCTGTCGGGCGATCTGTGTTCTCTGCACGAACATGTGGACCGGCCGTGTCTGGCCGTCCGCATGCGGATCAGCGCGGACGGCGCGAAGATCGGCCATCGTTTCGTGCGCGGCGTGATGCGGTCCAAGGGCAGTCTGGAATACACGCAGGTGCAGCGCGCGGTGGACGGCGACCCGGATGCCGGCACGGCGCCCCTCCTCGACCCGGTGCTCCGCCCGCTTTACGCCGCCTATGACGCGCTGAAGCGCGCCCGCACCCTGCGTCAGCCGCTGGAGCTGGACCTGCCCGAACGGCAAATCGTCCTGTCGGACGAAGGCAAGGTGCTGTCCGTCGCCTTCAAGGACCGGGTGGATGCCCACAAGCTGATCGAGGAATTCATGGTGCTGGCCAATGTGGCCGCCGCCGAGGAACTGGTCCGGCTGAAGCAGCCCCTTCTGTTCCGCGTGCATGAAGAGCCCAGCCCCGACAAGCTGGACGCCCTGCGCGAAGTGGCTGAGGCTTCGGGCTTTACCTTGGCCAAGGGGCAGGTGCTGAAGACCAGCCACCTGAACAACCTGCTGAAACAGTCGCAGGGGACCGAGTTCGATGAGCTTCTGAACATCTCGACCCTGCGGTCGATGACGCAGGCCTATTACAATCCGCAGAATTTCGGGCATTTCGGGCTGGCCCTGCGCAACTATGCGCATTTCACCTCGCCCATCCGGCGCTATTCCGACCTGATCGTTCACCGCGCGCTGATCCGCGGTCATGGCTGGGGCCCCGATGGCCTGTCCGAATTCGACATCGAAAATCTGGATGAGACGGCCAAGCTGATCTCGGACGCCGAACGGCGCAGCATGGCGGCGGAACGGGAAACCGTGGACCGCTACCTTGCCGCCTATCTGTCGGACCGGGTGGGCGCCACCTTCACCGGCCGCATCTCGGGCGTGCAGCGCTTCGGCCTGTTCGTGAAACTGGACGAAACCGGCGCCGACGGGCTGGTCCCGATCCGCGAGGTGGGGCGCGAATTCTTCCATTTCGACGCCGACAGCCAGACGCTGATGGGCGCCGACACCGGGCTGACCATCGGCATCGGGCAAAAGGTCACCGTCCGCCTGTCTGAGGCCGTGCCGGTCACCGGCGGGCTGATCCTTGAGCTTCTGGAGATCGACGGCGGCGCCCTGCCCCCCGGCCGCCGTGGCAAGGGCGGCAAGGCCCCGCGGCGCATGGCAGGCCGGGCCGATGCAACCCGCGCCGCCGCCAAGCGCCGCGTGGTGCGGAAGCGAAAATGAAGGGGCTGGCCCTTGCGCTGATGCTGGCCGCCGCGCCCGCCGCAGCGCAGACCATCGAAGAAGCAGAGGGCAGCACCATGGCGGAACCCCGGGCAGAGGTCACCGAAGCGGGTTTCCGCGACTGGATCGCGGCCTTCCGCGCCACCGCGCTGGAAGCGGGCGTTCCAGGGGCGGAGTATGACCGGCAGATGCGCACAGCCGCGCTTTTGCCCGATGTGGTCCGCCGCGACCGCAACCAGAACGAATTCACCAAGACGATCTGGGATTACCTCGACATCGCCGTGTCAGACGAGCGGGTTGCGATGGGACAGAAGGCGTTGGCCCGCCATGCCGCGCTGTTCGATCGGCTGGAGGCAGAATACGGCGTCGAGAAAGAGGTGATCGCCGCCGTCTGGGGGCTGGAATCCGGCTTCGGCACCTTCCGCGGCAATACCGATACGCTCAGCGCGCTGGCGACTTTGGCCTATGACGGCCGCCGCGCGGCGTTTTTCGAGGCTCAGCTGGTGCAGGCGCTGAAGATCCTGTCCGAAGGCCATGTCAGCCGCAAAGACATGCAGGGCAGCTGGGCCGGGGCCATGGGCCACACGCAGTTCATGCCAACGAGCTGGGCTGAATTCGCGGTGGATGCCGATGGCGACGGGCGCCGCAACCTCTGGGGCGACGATCCGGCGGACGCGCTGGCCTCGACTGCGAATTACCTACGCCACTGGGGCTGGACCCGCGGCCAGAAATGGGGGCTGGAGGTGCGGCTACCCGAAGGCTTTGACTATGACCAGACCAGCGAACGGGTGAAGAAACCTGTGGCAGACTGGCGCGCCCTCGGCGTCGTTCCCGCCGCCGGGGGCACCCTGCCCGACGGGCCGGAGGCTTCGGTCCTGCTGCCCGCGGGGGCGACCGGCCCGGCCTTCCTGATCTTCCCGAATTTCCAGGTGATCGAGAAATACAATCTGGCCGACGCCTATGTCATCGGCATCGGCCATCTGGCCGACCGGCTGGCCGGCGGCCCCGCCTTCGCCGCGGACTGGCCCCGCCACTGGCGCGCGCTGACGCTGGACGAACGCAAGGAACTGCAACAAAGGCTGACCGACGCGGGCTACCTCGCCCCCGGCGGGGTGGACGGGCGGATCGGCCCCAAAACGGTGGCGGCAGTCAAGGCCTGGCAGAAGGCGCGTGGCCTGACGTCCGACGGTTATGCCAGCCCGGATGTTCTGGCCGGATTGCGGGGCGGCTGATCGCGCAGGGGGCGCTGCCCCCGTCAGCCGTTCCGGCTGACTCCCCCGGGATATTTGGGCAAACTGGAATGGCCTTTCCACTTTGTCCAAATATCCAAAAATCACGGAGGCGGTTGGCGCGGCACGCGCCAGAGCCGACATAAAAGGCGTGCCGCGCCAGCGGCTCAATTTTGCAACGGCAGCACCATGTCACGATGGGGAATGCCTGCATCCAGGTATTCGGGGCCGAAGGCGGTGAAGCCCAGCCGTTCGTAGAAGCCGAGCGCATGGGTCTGGGCGCCCAGCTTGACGCATGTGATCCCCGGGCAGGCGCGGAACTCTGCCACGGCGGCGCGGATCAGGGCGGCACCAAGGCCGGTGCCGCGGGCCATGGGCAGGACGCAGACACGGCCGATCTTGCCCGTATCGCCCACCTGCAACAGCCGCGCGGTGCCGGCGGGCGCCCCGTCCACAAAGGCCAGCAGATGGGTCGCACTGTCGTCCAGCCCGTCCACCTCATCGGCCTCGCTGACACCCTGTTCCTCGATGAAAACGGTGCGGCGCAGCGCCAGACACAGGGGCAGTTCGGCGGGCACGGCGCGGCGGATCATGCGAAATAATCCCGCAGGATCCGGGCGTAGACCGCTTTCAGCTGATGAATCTGCGCCACCTCCACCCGTTCGTCCACCTGATGCATGGTCTTGCCCACCAGCCCGAATTCCACCACCGGGCAGTGATCCTTGACGAAGCGCGCATCCGAAGTGCCGCCGGAGGTGGAGTATTCCGGCACGACCCCGGTTTCCGCCTGCACCGCCGCCCGCACAAGGGCCGAGAAACTGCCCGGCGGGGTCAGAAAGCTTTCGCCCGAGACCTTGATCGCCGGCTCGATCCGCACGCCGGTTTCCGCCGCCACCGCCGCGGCATGGGTCTGAAGCCAGTCCGTGAGGCTGGCGCCGCTGTGCAGGTCGTTGAAGCGGATGTTCACCGTGGCGGTGCCGCGGGCGGGGATCACATTGGTGGCCGGGTTGCCGCAGTCGATGGTGGTGATGGCCAGCGTCGAGGCGTCGAAATGATCGGTGCCCTGATCCAGCGGCGCCTCTTCCAGCCGGGCCAGCAGACGAACCAGCGCCGTCATCGGGTTCTTTGCCCGATGCGGATAGGCAGAATGGCCCTGCACCCCGGTGGCCGTAAACCGGCAGGTCAGGCTGCCGCGGCGACCGATCTTCATCATCTGGCCCATGGTTTCGGGGCAGGTCGGTTCGCCCACAAGGCAATGGGTCATCCGCTCACCCTGCCCGGCCATCCAGTCCAGAAGCGCCACGGTGCCGTCCTGCGCCACATCCTCCTCATCACCGGTGATGGCCAGGATCACGGCCCCGTCCGGCGGGGTGTCGCGGACGAAATCCACCGCGGCGGCGGCAAAGGCCGCCACGCCGGATTTCATATCGGTCGCGCCGCGGCCATACATCCAGCCGTCGCGGATTTCCGCGCCGAACGGGTCCGCCGTCCAGGCCGACAGGTCCCCCACCGGCACCACATCGGTATGGCCGTTGAAGCCGAAGCTGCGGTTCGCGCCGCGCTTGCCCCAGCGGGCGAAAAGGTTCGCAATCCCGCCGCGGTCCACCCGGTGGCATTCGAAGCCCGCGCCCTCCAGCAGGTCCTGCAACAGGACCAGCGCGCCGCCTTCGGCCGGGGTGACCGAGGCGCAGCGGATCAGGCGGGCGGTCAGATCGACCGGGTCGACGGGAGAGGCGGGCATGGGCGGTCCTTTCTGTTGGAAAAAGGGATAGGCCGCGGCCCCGGAAAGGGCAACAGCCGCGCAGATCGTGGCAAGGCCGCCACCCTTTCGCCACATTCCGGCCGCAAGCTGCGGGCGAAGAGCTGACAGCCGGGCCGCAACACCCTTAGGCTGCAAGAAAAAGACGGACCGTGAGGCAGGGCGGATGAGCGGGCAGAGCATGGCCATGGTGGGCAAGGACGGGGCGGAAACGGCCGGATGGCTGTTCCTGTCCGATGTATTGCGCGCACCACCCCGGGCCGAAGGGCGGCTGCACCGCGGTTTGCTGGTCATGGAACTGGCCTGGCCCCTCGCCTCGGATGTGCTGCTGGACTGGCAGGATGACGCGGGTCGCGCGCTGTCGCTGTTCCATGACGGCGGGCGGGGCCTGATCCTCCTCTGGCGCGAGGGCGCCCGGCTGACACGCCATCTCCTGCCCGGCCCCCTCTGGGCCGAGGGGCGGCTGGCGCGGCTGCATCTGGGCTGGGATCTGGCGCATGATCTCTGGACGCTGCGGCTGGACGACGGGACAGAGCGGGTGATCGCCTCGACCTGCGGCACGGCGCCGGCCGGGTTCCCTCTGGCCGCCCTGGCCGCGCTCTGTGCCGGTCAGGGGGTGGCGCGGCGCGATCCTTCGGTCCTGTGGTTCGGGGTTACCGCAGGCGACAGGCCACCGCGCCGGCGGCCATGGATCGGCCGGGCCACCCCGGTGCCTACGCCCGCAGGTGATGTGCCCGCGGCGCTGCTGAAACCCGGCGAATGGGTGCTGACGCGCGATGCCGGACCGCTGCGGCTGCAGGCCGTACATCACCTGCGGATGCCCGGTCGCGGCAGCCATGCGCCGGTTGTGCTGCGCGCACCCTATTTCGCCCGCGGGCAGGATTTGCTGGTCTCCGCCGATCAGCCGGTGGCATTGTCCGGGGCCGAGGTGGAATATCTGTTCGATGAGGATGAGGTGCTGGTCGCCGCGGGCGCGCTGGCCGACGGGCGCAGCGCCCTGCCGGACAACCGCCGCGCCACAACCGCCTGCGTGTCGCTGGACCTTGGCGCCCCGCATCTGATCGACTGCGGCGGCTGCCTGCTGATGACCGCGCCCGGCCCGGCGCTGCCACCGCTGCGGCTCCTTATGGATTACGAGGCGCTGCCGCTGATGGATCTCTTGCGCCGCATGCGCCCGGCGGATGCCGCCTGAACACTCGCAGCCCGGCGCCGGGATCACCCAAGGGGCGGAGAACCCGCGTCAGAAACCGGGCCGCCAGGCTGGCTCCCGCTGCGGGCGGACCCAGGCCGTGCCCCCGCGCTAGTCGTAGAACGGCGACATCTGCGCCACCACGACCGAGT
This sequence comes from Neotabrizicola sp. VNH66, assembly GCF_049445895.1. Lineage (NCBI taxonomy): Bacteria > Pseudomonadati > Pseudomonadota > Alphaproteobacteria > Rhodobacterales > Paracoccaceae > Neotabrizicola > Neotabrizicola sp. VNH66. Next base: position 54,108 of record NZ_JBMSDW010000006.1, on the reverse strand, counting down.
TTTCCGCCAAGGCCCGTTCCATCAGCGCCTCTTCGGTGGCGTCGATCTCCTCGCCTGCCTTGCGCCGTTCCTCCAGCGTGCCAAGGCCCTGAACCTCCAGCGGTGCCAGATCGGCATCCTTCAGCAGCGCCACCGTCTCGCGCACCGCCTCGGCCTCGTCCACGCCACTGGCATAGCACATCAGCGCCGCGCCCGTGGCCTTGTCCGGCAGTCCGTCGCCCGCCTTGCGCCCGACCTCGACGATCAGGGTGAACACCCGCTGCGGGCGCTTTTCCTTCTTCGGGCGGTCCGCCGCACCGTCTTCGGGCGGGATGTCGTCGCTGTCATCGGCCATGGCGCTCTCCTGTCGCTGCCAGCCTTGCCAGTGACGGGCCGCGGTTTCAACCCGGCACAGTGACCGGCGCAGTCCAGCCGCTGCCGCCGCAGTCCGGGCAGGCGGGCGCAGGCCGCGGCTGAACCCGGCCGCAGCAGGTGCAGCAGGCGCCGTCACTGCCGGGCGGCGGCAGCGCGGCCACCTCCACCGGCGGCACGATGGGCAGACCGGGCCGCGGCGGATCAGCCGGAAAGACCGACAAGCCGCCCGAAGGCTCCAGCCAGGCCGCCCGGACGGTGCCCAGATTTTCGACACCCTTCATCCGCAGCATTTCCATCAGCTCCAGCGCGCCCATCTGCCGCGCGCCGATCCTGTCATGCAGGATGCGCCCCTCCGCCACCACCTGCACCGGATTGCCGTCGATCAGGGTCTTCGCCCGGCTCCAGCGGCGGATCGCAATATCCACCGCCTTGTCCAGACAGACGATGGCCAGAATGACCAGCATCGCATGCAGCAGCGGCACCTCGGGATAGAAGAGCGCATCCCCCACCGCCGAGCCGAGCGCGATGACCAGCAGAAACTCGACGATGGACAGCTGCGAAATCGACCGCCCGCCGATCCAGCGCAACAGCGCCGCGGTCCAGAGCCAGATCACCACGACCCGGAACAGGATCTCCAGCAGGAACAATGGCGGCGCATCGCCCAGAAGCATGCGCTGCCAGTCGAAAGGGACGATGTCCTGCATGGGGTTCTCCGATGGGGCGGAGAAGAACGCACGACAGGGCGAAGGGTTGCAGGCGCCCGCAGAAAAGGGCCGGTGGCCGGGTGGCCCCGGGCCTGCCCCGGCGACCTTTATCTTGGCCAAAATATCCTGCGGGGGGTGCGGGGGGCGCAAAGCCCCCCGTCGGGCGCGGCAGGGCGCGCCGTCCAATCAGCCTCGCGCGATCAGTCGCGCAGCAGCTCGTTGATCGAGGTTTTGGACCGGGTCTGCGCATCAACCTTCTTCACGATCACCGCGCAGTAAAGGTTCACGCCCCCCTTCGAGGGCAGCGAGCCTGCCACCACGACCGAACCCGCGGGAACCTCGCCATAGGTCACCTCACCGGTGTCTCGGTCCAGGATCTTGGTCGATTTGCCGATGAACACGCCCATCCCAAGGACCGAGCCTTCGCGGATGATGCAGCCTTCCACCACCTCGGACCGGGCCCCGATAAAGCAGTTGTCCTCGATGATGGTCGGGCCTGCCTGCATCGGCTCCAGCACGCCGCCGATGCCCACGCCGCCCGACAGGTGCACGTTCTTGCCGATCTGCGCGCAAGACCCCACCGTCGCCCAGGTGTCCACCATGCTGCCCGAATCGACATAGGCGCCCAGATTCACGAAGGACGGCATCAGCACCACGCCCGGCGCGATATAGGCCGACCGGCGGACGATGCAGTTCGGCACCGCGCGGAAGCCCGCGGCCTTCCACTCGCCCTCGCCCCAGCCGGCGAATTTGCTGTCCACCTTGTCCCACCAGCCGCCGCCCTGCGGGCCGCCGCTGTGCATCTCCATATCCTTCAGGCGGAAGCCCAGCAGGACCGCCTTCTTGGCCCATTGGTTCACATGCCAGTCAGCGCCGCGCTTTTCGGCCACGCGCAGGGTGCCCTTGTCCAGTGCCTCCAGCGTGGTCTCGATCGCCTCGCGCGCCTCGCCCGTGGTGGCGGGGGTAATGGTATCGCGGGCGTCCCAGGCGGCTTCGATGGCAGTTTCCAGCGCGGCGTTAGACATGGGCAAATCCTTCGGACGGGTTTCGTTCGGCTCCGTTGGGCTATAAGCCGGGAGAGAGGGTCACGCAATGCGGGAGGACAGACGATGAAAGACGAACCGCGCAGCCATCCGTTCCGCGACAGCACGCAGGATGCCGAAGCGGCCCGCCGCACGCCCGACACGGTGCAGACCCGCGCGCCCGCCTATCGCCTTGCCTTCACCGACCGCGATTTCCTGATGCGCGAGGAGCTGCGCCCCGTCCGCCTGCAGCTGGAGCTGCTGAAGCCACAGATGGTGATGGACGAACGCGGGATCGAGACGACCGTGGTGATGTTCGGCGGCGCGCGGATTCCGGCCTCGGACAAGGTCGAGACGGCAAAGACGCCGATGCTGGCCGATCTGTCGCGCTATTATGACGAGGCGCGCCGCTTCGCCTGTCAGGTGACCGAGCGCAGTCTGGAAACCTATGGCCGCAAATGGGTGGTGGTGACCGGCGGCGGGCCGGGCGTGATGGAGGCCGGAAACCGCGGCGCCGCCGATGCGGGCGGGCAGTCCATCGGGCTGAACATCGTCCTGCCGCATGAACAGGCGCCGAACGAATATGTGACGCCGGACCTCTGCTTCAACTTCCACTACTTTGCCATCCGCAAGATGCATTTCCTGATGCGGGCCGCGGCGGTCTGCGTCTTTCCGGGCGGCTTCGGCACGCTGGACGAGATGTTCGAGAGCCTGACCCTGATCCAGACCGGACGGATGAAACGGGTGCCCTTTCTCCTCTTCGGGCGCGACTGGTGGGAAAAAGTGGTCAACTGGCCCATGCTGGCCGAGGCCGGGGTGATCAGCCCCGAAGACCTGTCGCTGTTCCGCATGGTCGAGACCGCGGATGAGGCGCTGGAGGCCATCGACCGCTGGCCGCCCGTCGGATGCTGAGCGGCGGCTGAGGCGCCCGGTTGCCGGGCCGGGTGCGCGGGCCTATCCTGCCCCCGAACCCAAAGGGAGACCGGCATGACCGAAGCCTTTGCCCCCCGCACCGGCACCTGCCGCTGCGGTGCCACCGAACTGACCGTGACGGCGCCGCCCTTCATGACCGCGGCCTGCCATTGCGACGGCTGCCGGAAAATGGCGGCCTCGGCCTTTTCGCTGACGGCCATGGTGCCCGCCGCGGCCTTTCGCGTCAGCCGCGGGCAGACGGTGCGCGGCGGGGCAAAAGGCCCGCAGCTGGAGCACAACTTCTGCCCCGACTGCCTGACATGGATGTTCACCCGCATTGTGGGGATGGAGGATTTCCTGAACATCCGCCCAACGATGTTCGATGAGCCGTCATGGTGTGACCCGTTCATCGAGACGATGACCGCGGAAAGGCTGTCCTGGGCCACCACGCCCGCCCGCCACAGCTTTACAGGATTTCCACCTGCCGCAGATTATCCTGCCCTGATGGCGGCATTCGCGGCAGCCCGGGCCCACGCCTGAATCTTTGGGAAGGCGGGAACCCAAAGGGTCCGGTCTGGTTTCCGTGTGTCCGCGGCGTGGTCCGCGACAGGAGTGATGATGAAACTGTTTCAATGCCAGTGCTGCGGTCAGGTGCTGCACTTCGAAAACACCACCTGCCTGCGCTGCGGGCGCAGCTTGGGCTATCTGCCGGGCGATGACCGCATGGCCGCGGTGGAACCGGACGGCCCGCAATGGCAGGTGGCCGCGCCCGATGGCGGCCCTGCGGAGGACAGCCGCTGGCGGTTCTGCCGCAACTGGGAGCTTTCGGCCTGCAACTGGATGGTGCCCGCCGACGGGCATGAGGGCGAATTCTGCGCTGCCTGCCGTCACAACCGCACCGTGCCGGACCTGTCGGACCCGGTGGCCCATGCCCGCTGGCAAAAGATCGAGGTGGCCAAGCGCCGCCTGATCTACACCCTGCGCCATATGGGCCTGCCCCTGCCGGTGCCGGGCGGCGACCATCCCGAGCCGCTGGTCTTCGATTTTCTGGCCGATATGCCCGGCAGCGCCGAAAGAGTGCTGACCGGCCATGCCGATGGCGTGGTGACCATCTCGCTGACCGAAGCCGACGATGCCACGCGGGAAAAGATGCGGTCTGACATGGGAGAGGCCTACCGCACCCTGCTCGGCCATTTCCGGCATGAGGTCGGCCATTACTACTGGGATCTGCTGGTCCGGGATGGGGGGGCACTTCAGGACTTCCGCGCGATGTTCGGCGACGAAACCGCCGATTACGGCGCCGCCCTGCAACGCCATTACGAACTGGGCGCCCCGCCCGGATGGGAGGCGAACCACGTCTCCGCCTATGCCACCATGCACCCATGGGAGGACTGGGCCGAGACCTGGGCGCATTATCTGCACATGATGGACACGCTGGAAACCGCGGCCTCGCTTGGGATGAAGGTTCATCCCGAGGTGGATGATGACGGCGAACTGACTGCGGCGGTGGATTTCAACCCCTGGACCACCCGGCGGGTGGAGCGGCTGCTGTCGGCATGGCTGCCGCTGACCGTGGCGCTGAACGCCATGAACCGCTCCATGGGGCAGCAGGATCTCTATCCCTTTGCCCTGCCAGACCCGGTGCGGGCGAAACTGGGCTTCGTGCATGGTCTGGTGGTGGCCGCACGCCGATAGCGGGTGCTTCGTCAGGTCCGGGCGATATGTTCGGACGAAAATAAGGCTTGCGGGATGCGCGATCCCGGCGGATATGTTCAAACGGACATATCGAAAGGATCTGCCATGCCCGCCCTTCGCCCTGCCCTGCTGGCCGCTGTCGTCAGCCTGCCCGTCCTTGGCCCGGTGACAGCCCATGCCGATGAGGTGGTGGTCTTCGCCGCCGCGTCGATGAAGAATGCGCTGGATGCCGTGGCGGCCGATTTCACCGCGGTGACAGGCCATACCGTCACGATCTCCTATGCGGGATCGAACGCGCTGGCCAAGCAGATCATCGAAGGAGCCCCGGCCGATATTTTCGTCTCGGCCGCGGTCAACTGGATGGATGAGGTCGAAAAGGCCGGGCTGGTCGCGGACGGCCAGCGCGAGGATCTGCTGGGCAACAAACTGGTGCTGATCGCCCATGGCGCCGGGGCCGCCCCGGTGGAGATCGGGCCGGGCTTCGATCTGGCAGGCCTGCTGGGGCAGGAAAAGCTGGCCATGGCGCTGGTCGATTCGGTGCCCGCGGGGCAATATGGCAAGGCCGCGCTGGAAAACCTGGGCGTCTGGTCCGCGGTGGAATCCTCGGTCGCGCAATCCGACAATGTGCGGGCGGCGCTGGCGCTTGTCTCCACCGGAGAGGCACCCTATGGCATCGTCTATGCCACCGATGCCGCGGCGGATCCGAATGTCAGCGTGGTGGGCACCTTCCCGGCGGACAGCTATCCCGCCATCGTCTATCCGGCCGCAGTGCTGACCGGCGCCGCGGATGAGGCTGACATTGCGTTCTACAAGGCATTGTCGGGCGATGCCGCAGATGCGATCTTTGCCGCCGAAGGCTTTTCGATCCTGAACTGAGCGAGCAAGGCCCGGTGCTATTGCCCGACTGGCTGTCAACGGACTGGCTGTCCCCTGAAGAATGGCGCGCGGTAGCCCTGTCGCTGCGCGTTTCATTCTGGGCTGTGCTTTGCAGCCTGCCCCTTGGCCTTTTTGTGGCCTATGCGCTGGCAAGGTGGCGTTTCCCGGGGCGGCAGCTTCTGAACGGGCTGGTGCACCTGCCGCTGATCCTGCCGCCGGTGGTGACGGGCTACCTTCTTCTTCTGACTTTCGGGCGCAAGGGCTTTGTCGGCGCCTGGCTGGACCAGATCGGGGTGGTGCTGGCCTTTCGCTGGACCGGCGCCGCGCTGGCGGCGGCGGTGATGGCCTTTCCCCTGATGGTCCGTGCCATCCGTCTGGCGATCGAGGCGGTGGACCCGAAGCTGGAACAGGCGGCAGGCACTCTGGGCGCCCCCCGCGTCTGGGTCTTTGCCACGGTGACATTGCCGCTGATCCTGCCCGGTATCATCGCCGGCTCCATCCTCGCCTTCGCCAAGGCGATGGGGGAATTCGGGGCCACGATCACCTTCGTTTCGAACATTCCGGGCCAGACCCAGACACTGCCTTCGGCCATCTATGCGCTGCTTCAGGTCCCGGGAGGGGAGACGCAGGCCGGGCGGCTGGTCCTCATCTCGATCATCATCGCCATGGCGGCCCTTCTCCTTTCGGAATGGATCAGCCGGGCGGTGGCGCGGCGGATTGCTGGCCTATGACACTGTCCGTCGATCTCCAGCACCGGTTCCCGGGGCTTGACCTTGCGATCCGCTTCACCGCGCCTCCGGGGGTGACGGCGCTGTTCGGCCAGTCCGGCGCGGGCAAAACCACGGTCGTGAATGCGGTGGCGGGCCTGCTGCGCCCCGACCGCGGCCGGATCGAGGCGGGCGGCGCGGTGCTGCTGGACACCACCGCCGGCCTTTGCCTGCCGCCGCATCGCCGCCGCATCGGCTATGTCTTTCAGGATGCCCGGCTGTTCCCGCATCTGACCGTGCGGCAGAACCTGCTTTACGGCCGGTTCTTCGCGCCCCGTGGCGCGGCGGGGGCCGACCTGTCCCGCATCGTCGACCTGCTGGGCATCGGCCCGCTTCTGCCGCGCCGCCCCGGCGCGCTGTCGGGGGGCGAGAAGTCGCGCGTGGCGCTTGGCCGTGCGATCCTGTCCGCGCCGCGGCTTCTCCTGATGGACGAACCCCTTGCCGCGCTGGACGAGGCGCGCAAGGCCGAGATCCTGCCCTATCTGGAGCGTCTGCGGGATGAGGTGCAGCTGCCCATCCTCTATGTCAGCCATGCGCTGGCCGAGGTGGCGCGGCTGGCAACGACCACGGTTCTGCTCTCGGCAGGCCGCGTCATGGCTGCGGGACCCACGGCTGACATCCTGTCCGATACGTCCGCCGCCGCGCATCTGCCCCCGCGCGACGCCGGCGCGCTGCTGACGGCCCGCATCGCCGCGCAGGAAGATGACGGCCTCACCCGGCTGGACAGCGCCGCAGGGCCCCTGTGGCTGCCCCGGATCGACCGGCCCGCGGGCTCCCCCTTGCGGCTGCGGATCATGGCGCAGGATGTGATGCTGGCGCTGGCCGCGCCGCAGGGCATTTCGGCGCTGAACACCCTGCCCGCGGTGGTGGAGCGGATCGAGCCGCAGGACGAAAGCGCGGTTCTGGTCCGGCTGGCGCTGGCGGGGGGCGGGCATCTGCTGGCCCGCATCACCGCCCGCTCGGCCCGGGCCATGGCTCTGGCGCCCGGGGTTCAGGTGCAGGCGGTGCTGAAATCGGTCGCCGTGGCCCCGCCGGTCTGACCCCTGCGCCACTGCGGCCAAAGGCTGCACCTGATCCGGATCAAGGACAGCCCGCCCGCGCCGGCAGGATGTGGCGTCTTGCGTCCGCGAAACGGGCGCCGCAACCGATGAGGGAAGCCATGCGACTTTATCCCCTGATGGCCGCCGCCGCGCTGATCGCCGCGACCGGCCTGCCCGCGCTGGCGGGTGACGCCGAAAAGGGCGCCAAGGAATTCAACAAATGCAAATCCTGCCATGCAATCACCGATCCGGCCGGGAAAGAGGTCATCAAGGGCGGCAAGGTCGGCCCCGATCTCTGGGGCGTGATCGGCCGCCCGGCCGCCGCGGTCGACGGCTTCGCCTATGGCGAGGGGCTGAAGAAGGCCGCCGCGGCCGGGCTGGTCTGGGATGAGGCGCTGATCGCCGAATATGTGAAGGATCCGACCAAATTCATCGACACCCATGGTGGCGAGGGCAAGTCGAAGATGACCTTCAAATTGGCCAAAGGCGGCGAGGATGTGGCCGCCTGGCTGGCGACGATGAAATGAAAAAGGCCGCGCCCCTGCCTTGGGGGGCGCGGCCTCTCCACCCGTATCCCGGTCAGCCCATCCGTTCCGAGGCATAGGAGCCCGGAGTGGCCGGGAAAACCACCGTCTTGTTGCCGTTCAGGAACACCCGCCCGTTCACATGGGCGTGGATCGCGCGGCTCAGAACGCCCGCCTCCACATCGCGGCCCAGCGAGACGTAATCGTCGGGCGATTGCGCATGGGTGATCCGCACGATGTCCTGTTCGATGATCGGGCCTTCGTCCAGATCGGCCGTCACGTAATGGCTGGTCGCGCCGATCAGCTTCACGCCGCGTTCATAGGCCTGCTTGTAGGGATTCGCGCCCTTGAATGACGGCAGGAAGGAATGATGGATATTGATGATCCGCCCCGACATCTCGCGGCACATCTCATCGGACAGCACCTGCATGTAGCGCGCCAGCACGATCAGCTCGGCCCCGGTTTCACGCACGATGCGCATCTGCTCGGCCTCGGCCTGCGGCTTGTTCTCCTTCGTCACCTTGATGCAATGGAACGGAATGTCGTTGTTCACCACGACCTTCTGATAATCCATGTGGTTCGAGATGACCGCCACGATGTCGATCGGCAGCGCGCCGATCCGGCGGCGGTAGAGCAGGTCGTTCAGGCAATGGCCGAAACGGCTGACCATGACGATGACCTTGCGCTTGGCCGCTTCGTCAAAGAACTCCGTCTCCATGGCAAATTTCGCGGCCACCGGGGCAAAACCGTCGCGCAACGCATCCAGACTGCGCCCCTCTTCGCTGCGAAAGCTGACACGCATGAAGAACCGGCCGGTGTCGGTGTCGTCGAATTGTGCGCTGTCGGTGATGTTGCATCCCGCCTCGGCCAGATAGGAGGAAATGGCCGCGACGATGCCGCGGGTAGACGGGCAGGTGACGCGCAGGGCAAAGCGGGACATGGGCGCTCTTTCGCTTCTGGTGGGCAACGGGGGCGGGGATTCCGCAGCGGCAAATTGACCGCAAGCCCCCCGTTCGCCAAGGGCCGAATCCGACATGCGGCGCCGGAATGACGCCATGGATGCCGATTTTCGCCCTCCGCGCGCGCCTGCCGCCCCGCCATGCAAGGGCCGCTGGCCCTTCGCCCATCGGGCAGGGTCGCAGGCGCCCGCTTTGCCGAGGCGGCACCCCCGCACATCCCGCTCATCTGTTCATAAATATCCCGCGGGAGGTCCGGAGGGCGCGAGGCCCTCCGGGGGCACGGCAAAGCGCACCCCCACTATCCCTATCCCGCCAGATGCCGCAAACCTTGCGTCACATCGGTGCGCACCGCCAGCCGCAGCCCCGGCTCATCCCCGGCCTTCAGCGCGGCAAGGATCATCCGGTGATAGGGCGGCGCCTCCTTCCGCCGCAGCCGGGCGTAAAGCGCGCGCATCGTCGGCCCCAGCTGAAGCCAGACGGTTTCACAGATCGCCAGCATCGCCGGGGCCTGCGCCCGCAGATAAAGGGTGCGGTGAAATTCCAGATTGGTGCGGACATAGGCCACGGCATCCTGCCGCTGCACCGCCTCGGCATTCAGGGTGTTGATCGCGGCCAGCCGTTCGATCAGGGCGAAATGCGCCCGCGGCAGTGCCCGCGCGGCCATCTCCGGCTCGATCAATGCGCGGATCGCCGCCAGCTCCTCGATCCGTTCGGGCGTCAGCTCAGGCGTCGAGACCCGACCCGAGGAGGACAGGGTCAGCGCCCCCTCGGCCACCAGCCGCCGCACTGCCTCGCGCGCGGGGGTCATCGACACGCCGAACTGCTTGCCCAGCCCCCGCAGCGTCAGCGCCTGTCCGGGCGACAGCTCGCCATGCATGACCTGCTGGCGCAGGGTGCGGTACAGCCGTTCATGCGCGGCGGCATTGGGATCGGGCGGGCGCGGCGTGATCTGCATGGGGCGAGGGAACACGGCGGCAGGGTGCCGGTCAATCCCCCCTCACGCCCCGAAACGGAAGCGGTGCAGCGACTGTCCCTCGTCCCGCAGCCATTGCCGATGCGCGCGCCAGTCGGGGCAGATCCGTTCCACCACCGCCCAGAAGGCCGCGGAATGGTTCATCTCTACCAGATGGGCCACCTCATGCGCGGCGACATAGTCCAGCACGGCGGGCGGCGCCATGATCAGCCGCCACGAATACATCAGCGCCCCGTCCGGCGCGCAGGAGCCCCAGCGCGACCGCGTGTCCCGCAGCGTCAGCCGGGTGTAGCGCCGCCCGACCTGTGCGGCGTAGCGGGCCGAGGCGCGGTCCAGCCGGTCCCGTGCCAGCACCTTCAGGAAGGCAGCGATGCGCGCGGCGGGGGCGCTGCCGGGCACCAGCAGAAGATCCCCGTCCACCTTTACGCTGCGCCCGGATCCGGGCGTGACCGTCAGCGCCCGCCCCTCGACCGGGATCACCGCGCCGAACTCCAACCCGGCAGGCGCGGTTTCCGGCATGCCCTCCAGCGTGCGGCGCAGCCAGTCCTCCTGCCGTTCCAGAAATGCCATGGCCTCGCTTTCCCGGGCACGCGCAGGCAGCGTCAGCGTGACCCGCCCGTCCAGCCGCGACACCCGCAGCGAGAATCGCCGCGCCCGGGCCGAGCGGCGCAGATGCACCTGAACCGGCGGCGTGCCGGGAAGAACCGTCATTCCTGCCCCCTTCGGCGCGGATGTTTCCTGCGCAAAGCCTTCGGTTTTCCCCGGGAAAGGTCCCGGCGTCCCCCTTGACTCCCGCCCCCGGCGCAGCCATCTGCGCAGGGCTGCGAAAGGCTTTGACAGCCAGCCGCAGCTATGGCAAGGGGCAGCGTTCCGCGGCCCCGCCATAGGCCCGCCGCACTTCACGATCCCGATTACGAGGGGACTATCCATGCCCGAAGCAGAATGGGGCACCAAGCGCCTCTGCCCCACGACCGGCAAGCGTTTCTACGACCTGAACCGCACGCCCGTCGTCAGCCCCTATACCGGCGAAGTGGTGGATATCGAATCCGCCCGCCGCAAGATGGCCGCCGCCGTGATCTCGCGCGTGCTGCCTGAAAAGGACGATCCGCTGGTCGACGATCTGGAAGGCGATGACGACCTGCTGGAATCGGCCGCCTCGGACGATGCCGAGCTGGACGATGATCTGCTGGAAGACGATGCCGACGACAACGTGTCGCTGGACGATCTGGCCGATGTTCCCGGCGACGAGGAAGACGTCTGACAAACTTCGGCGCGGGGCCGCATTTTTCCTCTTGCACCCCCCCGCGCCGCATTCTAGATAGCCCGCATCGCAGACGAAGACAGACTGCGGTACCTCGGTGGGGTCATAGCTCAGATGGGAGAGCGCTTGAATGGCATTCAAGAGGTCGGGAGTTCGATCCTCCCTGGCTCCACCAATTTACACTTCCTAAGTGTTTGAAAACAGGTCGCTTCGGCGGCCTTTTTCATTTTCGGCGCAGCGATTTCATTGTCATCATGGCGGTGCCGGATGGCCGTTCCGCCATGGGGTGCAGCGCGGGACAGGGCCAGCGCCGCGCCGGATCAGGGGCAAAGGGCGGCGATCAATAGACCACCACCGCGCGGATCGACTTGCCCTCATGCATCAGGTCGAAGCCCTTGTTGATGTCTTCCAGCTTCAGCGTGTGGGTGATCATGGAATCGATCTCGATCTTGCCCTGCATGTACCAGTCGACGATCTGCGGCACATCGGTCCGGCCACGCGCCCCGCCAAAGGCCGTGCCTTTCCAGACCCGCCCGGTGACCAGCTGGAACGGCCGGGTTTCGATCACCGCACCCGCAGGCGCCACGCCGATGATGATCGACTGGCCCCAGCCGCGGTGCGTGCATTCCAGCGCGTCCCGCATGACCTTCACATTGCCGGTGCAGTCGAACGAGTAATCCGCGCCGCCGATCTTGTCGAAGGGGGTCTTGGTCAGATCGACGATGTGCTGAACGACGGAACCTTCAATCTCTTTCGGATTGACGAAATGCGTCATCCCGAACTTCTCGCCCCATTCCTTCTTGTCGTTGTTCAGGTCCACGCCGATGATCATGTCGGCCCCGGCCATCTTCAGGCCCTGAATCACGTTCAGCCCGATGCCGCCCAGACCGAAGACCACCGCCTTGGCGCCGATCTCGACCTTGGCGGTGTTCAGCACCGCACCGATGCCGGTAGTCACGCCGCAGCCGATGTAGCAGATCTTGTCGAAGGGCGCCTCGGGGTCCACCTTGGCCAGCGCGATTTCCGGCAGAACCGTGTGGTTCGCAAAGGTCGAGCAGCCCATGTAGTGATAGATCGGCGTGCCATCCAGCATGCTGAAACGGGTGGTACCGTCGGGCATCAGGCCCTGCCCCTGGGTCGCGCGGATCGCGGTGCAGAGGTTGGTTTTGCGCGACAGGCACGACGGGCATTCCCGGCATTCCGGGGTGTACAGCGGGATGACGTGATCGCCCGGCTTCAGGGTGGTGACGCCCTCCCCCACCTCAATCACAACGCCTGCGCCTTCATGGCCAAGGATCGAGGGGAAAATCCCCTCCGGATCGGCGCCCGACAGGGTGAATTCGTCGGTGTGGCAGATGCCGGTGGCCTTGATCTCGACCAGAACCTCGCCCCGTTTCGGGCCTTCAAGGTTCACTTCCATGATTTCAAGGGGCTTGCCGGCAGCAACTGCAACGGCGGCGCGGGTGCGCATGGGTCAACTCCTTCTTGCGTCGGCGGCAAGGCCGCGGTCCTGCCTATCATGGCACTGACCGCCCCGTCCCCGCAACCGCGCCGCTTTACCCTTGGACTGCGACGGCCGGGAAACGGTTTTCACATCCGTCTTGCGCAAACCCACCCGGATGCGGCCTAGTGGCGCCATCATGGCCGACCTTCCGATCCCCGATCTCCTCATCCTTGACTGCGACGGCGTGCTGATCGACAGCGAGATCATCAGCGCCCGCATGCTGGTGGATGAACTGGCCCGTCTGGGCGTGGCGATCGACCTGCCCTATGTGGCGCGGCACTTTCTGGGCCGCAGCTATCCGACCGTGATGGCGACAATCCGGCGGGAATTCGGGCTGGACCTGCCGCCCGAGTTCGAGGCGCGCTACCGCGACCGCCTGCTGGAAGCGTTCGAGCGGGACCTGCGGATCATGCCCGGCGTGGCCGCCATGCTGGAGGCGCTGGCCCTGCCCGTCTGCGTGGCCACCTCCTCCTCGCCCCGGCGGGTGGAGATGTCGCTGCGGCTGGTCGGGCTGTGGGACCGTCTGGGACAGGTTACCTTCACCGCCAGTCAGGTCGCCCGCGGCAAACCCGCGCCGGACCTGTTCCTGTTCGCGGCCGCGCAGATGGGGGCCGATCCCGCCCGCTGTCTGGTGATCGAGGACAGCCTGACCGGCATCCGCGCCGCGCTGGCCGCGGGCATGCGGGTCTGGCGTTTCACCGGCGGCAGCCATATGGGACCGGAGACGCCCGACGAGCCGGACGACGCGCGCCCCGAACGGCGCTTTGCCGCCTTTGCCGATTTCTACACCCTCGCCCCGGAATTCAGGAGGGCATCATGAGCCGCAGCGACACCGACCCCACCCCGCAGGATGACGCCGCCCGCGCGGGCTGGCTGTATTACGTGGGCGGCATGACGCAGGACCAGATCGCCACCGAACTGGGCATCAGCCGCCAGCGGGCGCAGCGCCTTGTCAGCCGCGCCATGGCCGAGGGGCTGATCCATGTCCGGCTGAACCACCGGATCGGCGCCTGTCTGGATCTGGAAACCGCCCTGCGCGACAGGTTCGGCCTGAACCGCTGCCGGGTCATGCCCTCGCTGGGGCCGGGGGCCGATCCGGTCGTCGCCATCTCCGGCGCCGCCGCGGCCGAGCTGGAGCGGGTGCTGCGCCAGCCTGAACCCCGGGTGATCGCGCTTGGCACCGGGCGGGCGCTGCGCGGGATGGTGGATGCGCTGACGCCGATGGAGGCGGAACAGCACCGCATCGTCTCGCTGATCGGGAATATCGCGCCGGACGGACAGGCGAGTTTCTTTGATGTGGTCATGCGCATCGCCGACAAGGTGCGCGCGCCGCATTACCCGATGCCGGTCCCCGTGATCAGCCCGACCCCCGAAGAGACCGCGGCCTTTCACGCCTTGCCGCCGGTGGCGCGGGTGGTGGATCTGGCACGGCGAGCGGATGTGATCTTTGTCGGCGTGGGCCAGATGTCCGAGGATGCCCCCCTGCTGAAAGACGGCTTCGTCACCCGGTCGGAACTGGCCGAGATGCGGGCCGCGGGGGCGGCGGGCGAAGTGGCGGGCTGGGTCTTCGATTCGGAGGGGAATTATCTGGACGTGGGCACCAACCGCCGCACCGGCGGGGTCCGCGTGACACCCGGACTTGACCGGCCCTCCTATGGCATTGCCGCAGGTGCAAGCAAGGTGCCCGCCCTGTTCGGTGCGCTGAAATCGCGCATCATCAACAAGTTGATCACCGACGAGCTGACAGCCACAGCCCTACTCGCGCATCGCTGACCCTCTCTCACCTTCGCAATTGCGGCGGAAGAGGGGGCTTGACGGATCACGGCTATGTGTGAGTATTTGCCCATCAAGCGATCAATTGCTCATTCGCTTGTTTGGGAGGAGACACATGAAAATCACCCTTCGCGCGCTGTTTGGCGCGTCGGCGGCGCTTGCCCTTTCGGGGGCCGCGATGGCCGAAACCACCATCACCGTGGCCACCGTGAACAATGGCGACATGATCCGCATGCAGGGTCTGATGGACGACTTCTATGCCAAGCACCCCGACATCAAGGTCGAGTGGGTCACGCTGGAAGAGAACGTCCTGCGCCAGAACGTGACGACCGACATCGCCACCGGCGGCGGGCAATATGACGTGATGACCATCGGCACCTATGAGGTTCCGATCTGGGGCAAGCAGGGCTGGCTGGTCAGCCTGAACGATCTGCCTGCCGAATATGACGTGGACGACCTTCTGCCCGCCATCCGTGGCGGTCTGACCGTGGACGGCAACCTGATGGCCTCGCCCTTCTATGGCGAAAGCTCGATGGTGATGTATCGCAAGGACCTGATGGAAAAGGCCGGGCTGACCATGCCCGACGCCCCCACCTGGGCCGAGATCGAGAAGGCCGCGGCCGCGATGACCGACAAATCCGCGGGCATCTACGGCGTCTGCCTGCGCGGAAAGGCGGGCTGGGGCGAGAACATGGCCTTCCTGACCGCCATGTCGAATTCGTTCGGGGCGCGCTGGTTCGACGAGGCCTGGGTCCCGCAGTTCGACCAGCCGGAATGGAAGGCCACGCTCGACTTCTACCTGAACCTGATGAACAACTACGGCCCGCCCGGCGCATCGAACAACGGGTTCAACGAAAACCTGACCCTGTTCAACCAAGGCAAGTGCGGCATGTGGATCGACGCCACCGTCGCCGCCAGCTTCGTGACCGGCAAGGATTCCACCGTAGCCGATCAGGTCGGCTTTGCGCTGGCCCCCGACAATGGTCTGGGCAAGCGGGGCAACTGGCTCTGGGCATGGTCGCTGGCCATCCCGTCGTCGTCGCAAAAGCAGGACGCCGCCAAGACCTTCATCAACTGGGCCACGAACAAGGATTACCTTGCCCTTGTCGCCAGCAAGGAAGGCTGGGCCAACGTTCCCCCGGGCACCCGCACCTCGCTTTATATGAACGAGGAATATGCCAAGGTTCCCTTCGCCAAGATGACTCTGGATTCGATCAACTCGGCTGATCCGACGCATCCGACGGTCAAGCCGGTGCCCTATGTCGGCGTCCAGTTCGTGGCCATTCCGGAATTCGCAGGGATGGGCACCACCGTGGGCGAAATCTTCTCGGCCGCGCTGGCCGGGCAGAAGACCTCGGATCAGGCGCTGTCCGAAGCGCAGGCCGCCGTCACCGACGAGATGACCTCCGCCGGTTACATCAAGTAAGAACGCACCGTCCGGGCCCGCCCTCCTCCGGGCCCGGGCACTCTGCGTGGGGCGCGGGTGGCCATCCCCGTCCGCGCCCCCCTCTGCCCTGATGACCTGTCCGCATCCCGGCGCGCGCACCCTGCGCCCCGCCGGTGCAGAGCCCCCTTCCCGGAGACCCGCCCATGTCCACGCAATCGACCCGGACAGCCGCGCGGCTGATGGTTGCCCCCTCGGTCCTTGTGCTTTTCGTCTGGATGATCGTCCCGCTGGCGATGACCCTTTACTTCTCGTTCCGTCTCTACCGGCTGCTGTCGCCGGACCGGACGGGCTGGGTGGGGTTCAGCAATTACACCTGGTTCTTCAAGGCCCCCGATTTCTGGCTGGCGCTGTTCAACACGCTGGCGCTGGTGGGGGGCGTCCTGATCATCACCGTGGTTCTGGGCACGCTGATCGCGCTGCTGATCGATCAGCCGGTCAAGGGACAGGGCATCCTGCGCATCCTGGTCATCGCGCCCTTCTTCGTGATGCCGCCGGTGGCCGCGTCGATCTGGGAGAACCTGTTCATGCACCCGCAGAACGGGCTCTTCGCGGCGGCGGCGCAGGGTCTGGGCTATGACCCGATCCTGTTTCTGGAGCAGTATCCCATGCTGTCGGTCATCGGCATCGTCAGTTGGGAATGGCTGCCCTTTGCCACGCTGATCCTGCTGACCGCGCTGCAATCCCTGTCGTCCGAGCAGCTGGAGGCGGCCGAGATGGACGGGGCGAACGGGCTGAACCGTTTCCGCCACATCATCCTGCCGCATATGACCCGGGCGATCACCGTGGTGATCCTGATCGAGACGATCTTCCTTCTGGGCATCTTCGGCGAGATCTTCACCACCACGCAGGGCGGGCCGGGATCGGCGTCGACCACGCTCCCCTACATGATCTTCAAACAGGCCATCGTGGCCAAGGACATTGGCCGTGCCGCGGCCGGGGGCATCATCGCGGTCATTCTGGCCAATATCGTCGCCTATTTCCTGATGCGCGGCATTGGCCGCCATCTGGACGCGTGAGGAGGATTTCCCATGGCCCGTGCCGTTTCCCCCCGCCGAAAGCTGCTGATGACGCTGGCCGCATGGTCCGTCGCGCTGCTGATCTTCTTTCCCGTCCTCTGGATGATCCTGACCAGCTTCAAGACCGAATCCTCGGCCGTGGCGGTGCCGCCGCAGCTGTTCACCGCGGACTGGACGCTGGAGAACTATGCCGAAGTCTGGTCGCGGTCCGACTATCCGCGGTTCTTCTGGAACTCGGTCGTCATCTCGCTCGGCTCTACCCTGCTGGGGCTGGTCTTCGCCATTCCCGCCGCATGGTCCATGGCATTCGTGCCGGGGCGCCGGACCAAGGATCTGCTGATGTGGATGCTGTCCACCAAGATGATGCCCGCCGTGGCCGTCATGGTGCCGCTCTATCTGGTGTTCCAGCGGGTCGGGCTGATGGACACCCGGATCGGCCTTGTTCTGGCGCTGATGCTGATGAACCTGCCGATCATCGTCTGGATGCTTTACACCTACTTCAAGGAAATCCCCGGCGAGATCCTTGAGGCGGCCCGCATGGACGGCGCCAGCCTCTGGAACGAAATCATCTATGTGCTGACGCCGATGGCCATTCCGGGCATCGCCTCCACCCTGCTCCTGAACGTCATCCTCGCCTGGAACGAGGCGTTCTGGACCATCACGCTGACCACCACCAAGGCAGCGCCCCTGTCGGCCTTCATCGCCAGCTTCTCGGCGCCGCAGGGCCTGTTCTACGCGAAACTCTCGGCGGCCAGCACCATGGCAATCGCGCCGATCCTGATCCTTGGCTGGTTCAGCCAGAAGCAACTCGTCCGCGGTCTGACCTTCGGCGCGGTGAAGTGAGGTAAATCATGGGACAGATCACCCTTTCCTCCGTGACCAAAAGCTTTGGCGAAGTTCACGTCATCCCGCCCCTGGACCTGCAGATCAACGATGGCGAGTTCGTCGTCTTTGTCGGCCCCTCGGGCTGCGGGAAATCCACCCTTCTGCGGCTGATCGCCGGGCTGGAGGATATCTCCGCCGGGCGGATCGACATCGACGGGCGCGATGCGACCCATGCGCCCCCCGCCGAACGCGGGCTGGCCATGGTGTTCCAGAGCTATGCGCTTTACCCGCATATGACGGTGCGCAAGAACATCGCCTTCCCGCTGAAGATGGCAAAGCTTCCGCAGGCCGAGCAGGAGCGCAAGGTCGAGAACGCCGCCCGCATCCTGAACCTGACCAGCTATCTCAACCGCCGTCCGGGCCAGCTGTCGGGCGGGCAGCGCCAGCGCGTCGCCATCGGCCGTGCCATCGTGCGCGAACCCGCGGCCTTTCTGTTCGACGAGCCGCTGTCGAACCTTGATGCCGCGTTGCGCGTGACCATGCGGCAGGAAATCAGCGAACTGCACCAGTCTCTGAAGACGACGATGATTTATGTGACCCACGATCAGGTCGAAGCCATGACCATGGCCGACAAGATCGTCGTGCTGAATGCGGGCCGCATCGAACAGGTCGGCGCCCCGCTGGAGCTTTATGCCCATCCGCGCAACCTGTTCGTTGCAGGCTTCATCGGCAGCCCCAAGATGAACTTCATCTCCGGGTCTGAGGCGGCGAAGCACGGCGCCCATACGATTGGTGTCCGGCCCGAGCATATCACCGTGGGGGACGGCCCGTGGGAGGGCGTGGTCGGCCTGTCGGAACACCTCGGCTCAGACAGCTTCATCAAGGTGGAAGTTCCCGGCATGGGCACCATCAACGTCCGCGCGCCGGGCGAGGTGGGCGTTCATCACGGCCAGACCATCCGGCTGGCCCCCGCGGGCAAGATCCACCGCTTCGACGACAAGGGAATGGCATTGTGACACGGCTGGCAGGAAAGGCGGCGCTGATCACCGGCGCCGCACGCGGCATCGGGCTGGAATTCGCCCGGGCCTATATCGCCGAAGGCGCACAGGTCACCTTGGCCGATATCAACGGCGCCGCGGCCGAGGCGGCGGCGGCCGCGCTTGGTCCGATGGCCCATGCCGTGCAGATGGATGTGACCGATCAGGCCAGCATCGACACAGGCTTTGCCCAGGCCATTGCCCGCATGGGCAAGCTGGACATTCTGGTGAACAACGCCGCCCTCTTCACCGCCGCGCCCATCGCGGAAATCACCCGTGCCGATTACGACCGGGTTTTCGCCGTCAATGTCTCGGGCACGCTGTTTCCGATGCAGGCCGCCGCGCGCCACATGATCGCGCGCGGTCAGGGCGGCAGGATCATCAACATGGCCTCTCAGGCCGGGCGCCGGGGTGAGGGGCTGGTGGCCGTCTACTGCGCGTCCAAGGCCGCGGTCATCAGCCTGACGCAAAGCGCGGGGCTGGGGCTGATCCAGCACGGAATCAACGTCAATGCCATCGCCCCCGGGGTGGTGGACGGCGAACATTGGGACGGGGTGGACAGCTTCTTTGCCAAATACGAAGGCAAAGCCCCCGGCCAGAAGAAGCATGAGGTCGGTGCCGCCGTGCCCTTTGGCCGGATGGGCACCGCCGCAGACCTGACGGGCATGGCGGTGTTTCTTGCCACGCCCGAAGCCGACTACATCGTCGCCCAATGCTTCGGCGTGGACGGCGGCAACTGGATGGCCTGATCATGCCCCACACTCAGATGACCGTAACCCTCCCCCAATACGACCGCAGCCGCCTGACCCCGGGCATCGTCCATATCGGGCTGGGCAACTTTCACCGCGCGCATATGGCCGTCTATCTGGACGACCTGTTCAATCAGGGTCTGGGCCATGACTGGGCGATCATCGGCGCCGGGGTCCGCGCGCCCGATGCCCGGATGCGCGATGCGCTGAAGGCGCAGGATTGCCTGTCCACCGTGATCGAGCTGGATCCGGCCGGAAAGACCTGCCGCCGGGTGGGCGCGATGATCGACTTTCTGCCGGTCGAGGCCGGGAATGGCCCGCTGATCGCCGCGATGACCGACCCGGCCATCCGTATCGTCAGCCTGACCGTGACCGAGGGAGGCTATTTCATCGACGCCGCCACCGGCGCCTTTGATCCGACCGCGCCCGAGATCATGGCCGATGCCGCCAACCCCTCGACCCCCGGCACCGCCTTCGGCGCCATCGTGGCCGCGCTGAAGGCCCGCCGCGCCGCCGGCCAGCCGCCCTTTACCGTGATGTGCTGCGACAACCTGCCCGGCAACGGGCAGGTCACGCGCAACGCCGTGGTGGGCACCGCCCGGCTGTCCGACCCGGAGCTTGCGGCATGGATCGACGCCAATGTCGCCTTTCCCAACGGCATGGTGGACCGCATCACCCCCGCCACCGGCCCGCGCGAACGCGCCATGGCCGAAAGTTTCGGCCTGACCGACCCCGTTCCCGTCACCTGTGAGCCGTTCCGGCAATGGGTGGTCGAAGATCACTTCCCGCAAGGTCGCCCGCCGCTGGAGCAAGTGGGCGTCACCTTCAGCGACCATGTCCACGCCTATGAGATGATGAAAATCCGCATCCTGAACGGCGGCCATGCGATCATCGCCTATCCGGGCGGCCTCATGGACATCGAATATGTGCATGAGGCGATGGCGAACCCGCTGATCAGCGCCTTTCTGGACAAGGTCGAGACGGAGGAGGTCATTCCCTACGTCCCCCCCGTGCCCGATACCGACATTCCGGCCTACTACCGGCTGATCCGCTCGCGCTTCTCGAACCCGGAGGTGGCGGATACCGAACGCCGCCTGTGTCTGGACGGGTCGAACCGGCAGCCGAAGTTCATCGTGCCCTCGGTGCGCGATGCCCTGGCGGCGGGCGGGTCTGTGCGCGGGCTGGCACTGGTCTCGGCCTTGTGGTGTCGCTACTGCGCGGGCAGCACCGACAAGGGCACGCCGATTCCGCCCAACGACCCGAACTGGGACGCGCTGAACGACCGCGCCCTTTCGGCCCGGGCGGAGCCCTCGGTCTGGCTGGATCAGCCCGCGGTTTATGGCGACACGGCGGCGAACCCGGCCTTTGCCCGCGCCTTTGAAGGCTGGCTGCGGCAGCTTTGGGCCGAAGGCACTGCGGCCACGCTGCGGCGCTATCTGGGCTGACCCTCGGCCAGTCCCGCAGGGGACAGATGCAGGCTGGCTGCCCCCAAACGGGCGGCCAGCCCGGCATCATGGGATATGATCAGCTGCGCCGCGGGGCAATCGTCCAGCAGCGCCATCAGCCGCGCTTCGGCATCGGCATCCAGCCCCGCCGTGGGTTCATCCAGCAGCAGGACCTCGGGCTGCATGACCAACAGGCCCGCCAGCCCGACCAGCCGTTTTTCCCCGCCGGACAGGCGATGCACCGGCCGGTCCGCCAGATGCGCCAGCCCCATGACCGCCAGTTGCCGCATCGCGCGGGCCTGCGCCTCAGCCCGGGACAGGCCCTGATTGAGCGGGCCGAAAGCCACATCCTCGGCCACGGTCGGGCTGAACAACTGGTCGTCGGGGTCCTGAAACAGGAACCCCACCCGCAGCCGCAGCGGGCGGAACTGCGCCTCGGTCCGGCAGGGGGCGCCGTGGAACCGCACCTCGCCCGCGGCCAGCGGATGGAGGCCAACCAAAGCGCGCAGGAGCGTGGTCTTGCCCGCCCCGTTCGCGCCGCCCACCACCACCCTCTGTCCCGGTCGCAGCGTCAGCGAGAGGCCGTGCCAGAGGCGGCGCCCGTCGCGCTGCGCCTCGGCCCCGGCAATTTCCAGCACGGGCGCGGTCACGCCAGCCGGTCCCAGAGTACAAGCGCCAGCATCGCCAGCGCGGCCACGACCAGCACCGCGCGCGCCGCGCCGGTCATCGGCGGCATCGGTGCCGGGTCCGCGCTGCGTCCGCCGCGCAGGCGGATCGCCTCCTCCACCCGTTCCGCCCGCAGCATCGCCCGCGACAGGGCCCCGCCGATCAGATGGCCGAAACTGCGCAACCCGTGCGGTCCGGCGCCGGGGCGAAAGCCGCGGGCGCGCATCGCCTCGCGCTGGCGGTGCAGGGCGGCGCGGGCCGTGTGGCTGTGCCGCCAGAGGAGTTCCATGAGCCGGACGAAACGCTGCGGCGCGCCAAGCGCGGCCAAGGACCGGCCCAGATGTTCCGGCGCAGCGCGGCCCAGCAGCGCCAGCAGGATCAGCACCATCGCATTGATCCGCCCGCCCAGCACCAGCGCATGGGTCAATCCCGCATCCGTGACCGTCAGCGGCCCGAGCACTACGACCGGCGCCCCGGGCACCGTCACGCAAAGAAACGCCACAAGCACCAGCACAAAGCCCTCGACGTGCGCCATCCGGTGCAGCACCGCGGCCCGGTCCACCCGTCGGGTCAGCACCAGCGCGACCGCCGCCGCCAGCGCCAGCCCGATGGCGGGCAGGCTGTGCAGCGCGGAGATCCCGACGGCCGCCACCGCCACCAGCAGGAGCGGCAACCGCAGGTCATCCTTGGCCGCGAGGGGCCGCCGCAGCGGGCTGTGGTCGACAAGGCTCATCCGCCGCCCCTTCGCCCGCGCAGACCCAGATAGGCCCCCGCCGCGCCCAGGATCAGGAACACGCCCGAGATCACATCGGTGAACCGCAGCCGGTTATCCATCTCCTCGATCCGCTCCAGCAGCGGCAGCATCTCGCGCCGGACGGCGGCGGCCACCGCCTCATCGTCCGGTGCAGGGGCGGTCACCGCCGGTGTTTCCGGCTGCGCCACCGGGGGCGCCTCCTGCCCGCCAAACCGCGCGGCGGTCAGCGTGGCGCTGGCGAAATGGCCGTCCTCGGCATTGACCGTCACGGTCAGATCCTGCGGCGCAGGCGGGGTCCAGCGATAGACGCCCGCATCATCGGTCCGCCCTTCCGCCAGCACGGCGCCCGTGGCATCGGTGATCTGCCATGGCACATCCTGCGGCCGCCCGCCGCCGACGAAGAAGGCATATCCCGTCACGGCCCCGTCCTCGACCGCGGCAAAGACCCGCAGCTTGTGCGCCAGCGCTGCCTGCGGCAGGGCCAGCGCCAGAAGAAGGATGGCCAGCCCCCTCATCCCGGCACCGCCTGCCAGTCGCCCGGATGCGCCCGGTGCAGATAGCCCACAGCGGCCGCGGCCACCGCCGCCTCGATCAGGGCCAGAGGCAGATAGGTCAGCGCCAGCACCCGCGCGGCAGGCAGATAGGCGCTTTCCGACAGGGCAAGCGACAGCGCCACCAGCCCCGCCGTGCCCAGAACCGCCAGCCCGGCGCCGAGGCCCGCCAAGACCGCAGCACCGCCAGGCCCCGCCCGCCGCACCGGCCCGGCCAGCACCATGCCCGCCAGCACCCCCGGCATGGCGATGTTGAACGCATTGACGCCCAGGGTCGTGACCCCGCCAAAGCCGAACAGCACCAGTTGCAGCACAAGGGCCGCCAGCACCGCGGGCACCGCCAGGGGGCCGATGATCAGCCCCATCAGCCCGGCGAACATCAGATGGACCGAAGATGGCCCCACCGGAATGGCCAGCATCGACCCGGCAAAGAACACCGACCCCAGCACTGCGGCCCGCGTGACCGCCCGGTCAGAGGCCCCGCGCATCGACCATGCACAAAGCGCCACGGTCAGGACCGCGCCGCCCGCCAGAACCGGGGCAGACAAAACGCCGTCCTGAATATGCGCCATCTCAGTTCGCCCCCATCGCGGTGGTCTTCACCCAGATCAGCGCGCCCTCTTCCACCGGAACCTCGGCCCCGTCGGGGCTGGCCATCGGCGCATCGCCTTCGATCAGCGCGGCAAATCCCCACCAGCCCGCCCGCGGCATGGCATAGGTGAAGGTGCCATTCGCATCGGCCTTCAGCACCTGGGTAATGAAGGCATCATTTGGCGCGGTCACGCTGCCATCGTTGATGAATTCCACCTCGACCTCGGCATGGGGGACGGGCTGGCCACCCTTCGTCACCACCCCGGTAAAGCTGTTCCCGGCCCAAAGCCCGGTGGGCCGGGTCAGCGGCAGGATTTCCACCGGCAGGCCCGCGGGCGTGTCCCAGCCCTCGCCACTGGCGTAGCTGTCGACCAGAACCTTGGTGTAATGCACGATCATCACGCCCTCGGCCGGTTCCCAATAGGGCGCGGGTTCCACATAGAACAGCGCCGGGCCGGGTTCCGCCAGATCGACCCTGGCCGACCAGACCGAAGCGCCGTCCACCTGCCCTTCGGTCAGCGCGGGCAGCAGATCCACCGCCGCGTCGCCCCGGATCATCCCGAACCGCACCGGGCGGTCCATCTGCATCACCGGCCCGCCATCGAACGGATGGGTGAAGGTCAGCGCCAGATCCACCGCCCCGCCTTCGGGCAGCACATCGGCGGACGGGATCAGCTGCAGGAAATGCGCCTGCGCCGGGGCCGCCAGCAGAACCAGCGCGGCAAGGGGGGCGAGTCGCATGGGCAATCTCCAGTATGATTTATTATTTAGAAAATCATACACAGCGGCGTCCCCGGTGCAAGCCTCAATCTGCCGCTTTCCCCCCGCCTCGCGCCGCCCTACCATGGCCCCGCACAGGAGGGCCGGATGCAGCGGATCACGATCACCATGGACGACGACCTTGTCGCCGAACTGGACGCCCATATCGACGCCTCGGGCGCGTTCAACCGGTCCGAGGCCATCCGCGATCTTGTGCGCCGCGGTCTGGCCGCCCGCAACCGCGACCGCGATTCTGCGGGCTGCTATGGCGTGGTCTCTTATGCGATTGATCATTCCGTGCGCGATCTGGGCCGCCGGGTGCCGCAAGGACGGCTGGACCGGCACGACCAGACAGTGGCCGCGCTGTCGGTGCCGGTGGACCATTCCAGCACGGTGGATGTGGTGGTGATGCGCGGCACGGTGGGATCCGTCACCGATTATGCCGAGGGGCTGTTTCTGGAACGCGGCATCCTGCACGGGGCGCTGCATCTGGTTCCGGTCGAGGCTGAGGTGCACACCCACAGCCATGACGATGACGCGCCCGCGCATGTCCACCTCCGCGTGCAGGAAACCTTTTAGCGTTCAGCAGGTCCGTTTTCAGCAGATCCGGGGCAACTGCTCACCCACCAGCATGTCCACGATCCGGCTGCCGCCAAAGGCGGTGGTCATCCGGACCTGCCCCGGATGGGCCGCCACCGCCCGGCCGATGATCGCCGCCCCTGCCCCTTCGGGCCGGGCACGCATCGCCGCCAGCGCGGCCGCCGCCTGATCTTCGGGCACGAACAGCACCAAAGTCCCCTCATTCGCCAGATAGAGGGGATCGAGCCCCAGAATCTCGCATACGCCGCGCACCTCGTCGCGCAGGGGCAGCGCGGTCTCGTCGATGACCATACCCGCGCCCGCCGCCTCGGCCATCTCGTTCAGGGCCGAGGCGAGGCCCCCCCGCGTCGCATCGCGAGCCGCGCGCACATCGGCCACGGCCAGCACCGCCTCCATCAGATGGCCCAGCCCCTGACAGTCCGAGGTCAGGTCGGTGGACAAGGCCAGATCGCCCCGCGCCGCCAGAATGGCGGCACCATGGTCGCCCAGCACGCCGTTCACCAGCGCCACATCGCCGGGCCGGATCCGCACCGCCCCCAGATCACGGCCGGGCGGGATCACCCCTACCCCCGCCGTGGTGATGAAAAGGCCGTCCGCCTGCCCGCGACCCACCACCTTGGTGTCGCCGGTCACGATCTGCACTCCGGCCTTCGCGGCCTCTTCGGCCATGGTCGCCACCACGCGCTGCAACAGCGCCAGCTCGCAACCTTCCTCGATGATAAAGGCCGCCGACAGCCACAGGGGCCGCGCACCGCCCACCGCCAGATCGTTCACCGTGCCGCAGATGGCCAGCTTGCCGATGTCGCCGCCCGGAAATTCCAGCGGGGTCACCACGAAGCTGTCCGTCGTCATCGCCAGCCGCGCCCCCGGTTCCGCCAGCGCCGCCGACACCAGCCGCGCCTGATCCTCGCCCGAGCCGGGGCCAAAGGCAGGCAGGAACACCGCTTCGATCAGATCGCGCATCGCCCGCCCGCCGCCGCCATGCGACAGGGTCACATGCGTGTCGCGCAGCCTTTTCACCGAACCGCCATCCATTTTCTGTCCTCAAATATCCCGGGGGACTCCTGCGCAGCAGGAGGGGGGCAGCGCCCCCTTACTCGGCCGCCACCCGCGCGCCGCCATATTGCCAATAGGCCGCGCAGGCGCCTTCGGAACTGACCATCAGCGCACCCAAGGGCATGTCGGGGGTGCAGCCCTTGCCGAATTGCGGGCATTGCGTGGGCTTCATCCGCCCCGTCATCACAGCCCCGCAGGCACAGCCCTCCGGCTCCTCCACCACCCGCGGCCCGGCGGCATAGCCGATGCCGAATTTCTCTTCGGCATCAAAGGCGGCATAGGCCGGACGGATCCGCAGGCCCGAGGCGTCGATCTCTCCCAAACCCCGCCATTCGAAACTGGGGCGGCGTTCATAGACATCGGCGATGGCGGCAAGGCTGACCGCATTGCCATGCTCGGGCACCACGCGGGCATATTGGTTTTCCACCGCCGCCCGACCTTCGGCGATCTGGGTCAGCACCATCAGCACCGATTGCAGCAGATCGGTCGGCTCGAACCCCGCCACGACGATGGGCTTCGCATAGGTCTCGGCAATGAAATCATAGGGGTGAATGCCAATGACCATCGACACGTGGCCCGGCCCGATGAACCCGTCCAGCACCATGTCGGGGTCGTTCAGCAGCGCCTTGATCGGTTCGGGCACGGTGATGTGGTTGCAGAACACGCTGAAATTCCCCAGCCCCTCGCGCGCGGCCTGCTGGATGGCCAGCGCGGTGGAGGGCGTCGTCGTCTCGAACCCCAGCCCGAAGAACACCACCTCGCGGTCGGGGTTCTTGCGCGCCAGCGCCAGCGCGTCCAAGGGCGAATAGACCATGCGGATATCCGCCCCCGCCGCCTTGGCCTGCAACAGAGATTTCTGCGTGCCGGGCACCCGCATCGCATCGCCGAAGGTGGTGAAGATCACCCCGGGCCGTTCGGCGATCTGGATGCATTCATCGACCCGGGCGCGGGGCAGCACGCAGACCGGGCAGCCGGGGCCGTGGATGAATTCCACCCCTTCATGCACCAGCTTGTCCAACCCGTAGCGAAAGATCGAATGGGTGTGCCCGCCGCAGATTTCCATGATGTGGACGGGCTTTGCCCGCGTGGCACCCAGACGGTCGGCCATGCGGGCAATGGCCGACAGCAGCCCCTTGGCCGCCACCGGGTCGCGGAATTCGGAGGCATATTTCATCGCGCCATCTCCTCATCGGCCTGCGCCATCTGGTCCAGCGTCTCCTGCGCCTCGCCCAGTTCGCGCAGGGCCTCCAGCGTGCGGGCGGCCTCATCGGCGTCGATCCGGGCCATGGCAAAGCCCACATGGATCAGCACCCATGCGCCGATCAGCCCCTCCAGCGGGCCATCGGCGACGCAGGCCACGCTGACCTCGCGCCGCACACCCGAAACCTCGGCCATGGCCATCTGGCGGGCTTCGTCGGTGATGGCCGTGATCCGGCCGGGAATGCCAAGGCACATAGGCTCAGTCCTCCTCTTCGTCCTGCGTCGCGCGCCCTGTCGGGTCGGCGATACCGTAGCGGTCCAGCTTGGCCCGCAGACCCACGCGGCTGAGACCCAGTTCCGCCGCGGCGCGGCTTTTGTTCCAGCGGTGGCGGGTCAGCGTTTCGCGCAAGATCCGCATCTCGATCAGTTCGACCCGGTCCTTCAGCGTGCCGTCGCCGGTCAGCACAGCCTGCGCGGACCGGTCGGCCCCGGCCTCACCCGGCGGGCCCTGCAGGATGGGGCGGGAAATCAGTTCGGCCCCCAGAATGCTGTCCTGCGCAAAGATCAGCATGCGGGTGATCTCATTCGTCAGCTCACGCAAATTGCCGGGCCAGTCGTAATTCTCCAGAAACTCCAGCGCGGCGGCGTCAAAGCCATGGACCAGCTTGCCATGACGCGCCGCCACCTCGACAAGGATATGCTGGGCCAGAATCGCCACATCGCCGCGGCGGGCGCGCAGGGGCGGCACGGTCAGATCGGCCACCGACAGCGCATAGTAAAGATCGGGGCGGAACAACCCGTCCGCCACCAAAGCCGCAAGGTCACGGTGCGCGCCGACAATCAGCCGCAGATTGGTGGAAATCGTCTCCTGCCCGCCCAGGGGGGTAAAGGCGCCCTCGGTCAGCACCCGCAGGAGCGCCAGTTGCAACGCCGGCGGCAGCGTGTCCACGCCCGACAGATACAGCGTCCCGCGGTCGGCCTTCTGCAACAGGCCGATGCGGTTCGTGGCCCCCGGCGCCGCGCCGCGCTTGGCGCCCAGAAGCTCCAGTGCCACCAGTTCCTCGGGCATGCCGCCCAGGTTCAGCGCATAAAAGGGCCGGTCGGACCGCAGGCTGGCCATATGCATCGCCCGCGCAATCTGCGCCTTGCCGGTCCCCGCCTCGCCCGTCAGCAGCACGGGCACGTCAAAGGTGGCGAACTGCCGCGCGGCATCGACCAGCGCGATCATCGGCGAATTCGGCGCGCGCAGGATCGTCTCGAATCCCAGCCCGTCGCGCAGGGCGCGGCGGCGCTTTTCCAGCTTCGTCTCGGCCGTCGAGGAAAGGAGCCGCATCTCCAGCGCCATCCGCTCATTCTCACGCGCCAGATGGAACAGCCGGGCCGCGTTGCGGGTGGCCATCAACAGCTGATCGGGGTGCCACGGCTTTGCGATGAACTGGTGGATGCCGCCCAGATTGATGGCATCGGCCATGGCGCCGGGGTCGGTATAGCCGGTGATCAGGATCCGCACCGTCTCGGGCCAGCGTTCGCGGATGGCGGACAGGAATTCCACCCCCGTCTGCCCCGGCATCCGCTGATCGCAGATCACCACCTGCACCCATTCCTCCTCCATCAGCTCGGCGCCGGTGCGGGTGTCGGTGGCGGTCAGGATTTCAAACTCATCCTCCAGCGCCATCCGCATGGCCGAGAGCGAATGCGGCTCGTCATCAATCAGCAGGACATAGGGGCGCGGATCGGCCATGGGCTTATGCCTTGGCCGCCAGACCACGGCGCAGCCAGTCCAGCCACGCCGCCATCCCCTCGCCCGTGCGGGCCGAGACGCGGAGGATTTCGATGGCCGGGTTCACCCGGCGCAGCGCCGCCTCATAGGCGGCCAGATCGGCGCCGCAGGCCTCGGCCAGATCGGTCTTGTTCAGGACGGCCAGTTTCGCCGCGGTGAACATATCGGGATATTTCAGCGGCTTGTCCTCGCCCTCGGTCACCGAGAGGATCGCCACCTTGGCATCTTCACCCAGATCAAAGGCGGCGGGGCAGACCAGATTGCCCACATTTTCGATGAACAGCATCGAGGCCGGGGCAAGGCGCAGATCATCCATCGCCGCGCCCACCATCTGCGCATCCAGATGACAGCCCTTGCCGGTGTTCACCTGCACCGCCCGCGCGCCCGTGGCGCGGATGCGGTCGGCGTCCATCTGGGTCTGCTGGTCGCCCTCGATCACCGCCAGCGGCTGGTCGCCCAGCATCGCAATCGTCTGGCACAGAAGCGTGGTCTTGCCCGACCCGGGCGAGGAGACGAGGTTCACCGCAAAGGCCCGCAGCGCCGACAGCACCCGCCGGTTGCCCGCTGCCAGCGTGTCGTTCTTCGACAGGATCGCGGTCTCCACCTCGATCAGCCGGGCCTGCGACAGGCCGGGAACCGAAACACCCGCGGCGCCGGTGCCATAGTAGTAGTGGTGGTGATCGTGGTCATGCGCCCCCGCGCCATGGTCATGCGCGTGGCCGTGGTCGCCGTGATCATGGTCATGATGATGATGCGCGTGTTCATGGGCATGGGGGTGGGCATGGGTCACGCCGCCATGGGAATGGCTGTGGTCATGCAGATGGGCATGGGCGTGGCTGTGCCCCGCTGCCCCATGCGCATGCGCCGGACCATGACCATGCGGCAGGCCCAGACGATGGGCCTCCTCATGCGTGATCTCGCGCCCGTCGAACAGGATCTTTTCGCCGCACCCACAGACCGTGCACATCAGACCACCTCCATATCCCGGATCCGCATTTCATCGCCCCCCTGCGGCAGAAGCCGAGTGCCCGCGCACAGCGGGCAAGGGTCCAGCCGGTCCTCGATCCCGACCGTCTGGCCGCAGTCAAAGCACAGGGCCTGCCCCGGCAGGTCCAGCATCTCCAGCGCGGCGCCTTCGGCCGGGCTGCCGCGCATCACCACATCGAAGGCGAATTCCAGCGCCGGTTTTTCCACCCCGGCAAAGCGCCCGATCTCAAGCCGCAGCCGGGTGACGCGGGAAAAGCCATGCGCGCGGGCCTGATCCAGCACGATGCCGCGGATGCCTTCGGCAAGGCTCATCTCATGCATGAAGGCCCCCTTCGATCATGACCGGAACGCAGGGATCAAGGATAGCCGCCAGAAGGGGCGCCGCACCAGCCTTGGCCGCGGGCAGCCTGGCCAGCGACGCCTCCATCAGGCCGCCGGGCATCAGCAGATGGTCGGTCGGCGTGCGGCGGTCAAAGCCGGTGACCATGCCGCCCGCAACCCGCAGCCGCAGCGCGCAAAGGCCCCGGGAACAGGGCACCAGCGCGGTGCCGTCCGCCAGCCGCCGGGCCGCGGGCATCCCCCCGCGGGACAGAGCGTCAAGGTCGACCAGCCGCGCCACCAGATGGGCCAGCGGGCCGCGGCCATGGCTGATGACGACATGGGCCAGCAACGGGTGGCTGCCGTGCCGGGCGATCAGCGCATTTTCCACCGCGTCCCGCGCAAAAGGGGCGATCGGGTCAAGGGGGGGCAACAGGGTTGCGGCCTCAAAGGGCGCAAAGGTCTGCATCACGGCCGCAACGACCGGCGCCGCGCCCTGCCCCTGCAACAGCCATTGTTCAAACCCCGAAGGCGCGGGCAGGCCATCGGCCCCGAACAGCGCCTGACGCAGCACGGCGCCTCCCCGCATCCAGCCCTGCGGCAGCGGCATCGGCAGCAGGCCAAGTGCGCGCGGCAGATGCAGGCAGAACCGGGCGAGGTGATCGCGGATCATGTCGCGCCGCAGCCCTTCGGGATCGGGCGGCGCCCGGTCCAAAGCCAGCGCCAGCGCGGTTTCCTGCACCGACCGGCACAGGCCGAAGACCGCGGGCAGCAGACGCAGAACGTCCTCCACCGGGCGGCCCAGCATCATGGCATCCACCCCCGGCCCGGCCTCGCCCGCCCTGAGGGCGCGCAGGCCCCCGGCATGGGGCGACAGAGTCAGGCGGAGGGCCGGTATCATTCCGAGGTTCCAGAAGACAGACCGCCGGTCAGCAAAGCCCGTCGCGAGGGGCGCAGGTCCGGGACCGGCAGTTCCGCAGGCTCCGGCGGGGGCGCCAGTTCCGCCTCACGCGCGGCGCGGATCTCGGCGGCGCGGTCGGTCTCTTCGCGGTTCTCGTCCTTGAAAAGTTCCCCCATCACCGCGCGGGCGACATCCACCGCCTGCATCTGGCTGTTGAAATCCGCCATGGGAGAGAAGAGCGAGCAGGCCTTATAGGGCCCCACCATCTCGCGGCTGTTGTGGATGAATTCGTATTCGCCCGAGGGGAAGGCGATCACTTCCTTCTCGCCCGCCTTCAGCGCAGGCCATTCGGTATCGCCCGGCAACAGCACAAGGTTCATGAACCAGGGCGAGACCAGCACACCCAGAATGTCCGGCCCATGGCTGCGGAAGCCCACCGCCTCGACATGCAGCGCGTGGTTCACGATCGGCACATCGCGCATCTTGGCGTTGAAGACCTCGCGAAAGTCGGCGACCAGCGCCTGCGTCTTCTGGCCGATCACCGCGGCGCGGCGCATCTCGTCGCTGCCGGGATCTTCGCGGACCATGAACTGCGCCTTGGGCGCATCGCAGCCGGGGCATTTCCAGTCGTCAGGCAGCGCCACAAAGGGCGTGCCGGGCAGGACCTGCCGGTAATCGTCGCCCTCGGCCGGGTCATAGGTGGTCCAGCAGATCTTGCATTCCATGATGGCGCGCGGACTGATCCGGTCATTGGCGCCAAGGTAGCTGCCTTCAAAGGTCATCTGATCGCCTCCAGCACTTCGCGGATGCGTTCGGCGCTGTCGGTCAGGTCTTCGGGCGCGGCAAGGGCGACCTCGGGCATGTCCGTCACCTCGAACGTGTCAAGGATCAGCGTGTCCATCGAGTTGAAGAACTGCACCCGCCAGACATTGGCCTGCGCGGTGGCGCTGACGCGGCAATTGCCATAGCCGCGCGACAGGATGGTCACAGACCCCTCGCCCAAAGCCTCGGCCAGCCAGACAAGATCTTCTTCGGTATGGGGCAGCAGGGTCAGGTTCACGACATGCAGGTCCTGCGGCCCCTGCCATTGCATGGACTTGTCCATCAGCTCCGCCAGCAGAGCGGGGGCGTTCACCACGCCGGGTGCCCGGCGGGCCAGCGCACCGATGGCAGGGCGGACGGGCAGGAAGGCGCGGGTCCGGGCCAGACCGGGCACCGGCCCCACCTCCACCCGGTCGATCCCTTCGGCCTTCAGCACCCAGACGCCGGCAAAGACGCTTTCCTGCATCGCCACCGCAGGCACCCCACGGGCGCGCACAGACACCTCACCCTGCCCCAGGGTTTCCGCCATCAGCGCACGGTTGGCGGCATCCAATCCCGACAGATCAAAGCTTTGCGGCGGCATGCCCTGCGCCACCACCTCAGCCGCGGCGGCAATTTCCGCCAGCAGCGCCAGCGCGGGCGCAAGGGGGGTGGCATCCTCGACCTCAGGCATATGCGCGCTGTAGGTGCGCATGCCCGACGGCAGCGCCATATAATCGAAATCCTCAGCCTCATCGGCCTGAGAGCCGGGGCCGAAGCCGGTCGGCGGCAGGTGGAAGTTCTGGACCATGATCTTATCCCGGCAGGTTCAACAGGTGGCTGGTGCGGGCGATGTAATCGTCCCAGTCGCGGATTTTTTCGATGGAGCCGAGGTAGAAGCCTTCGCGGAAGAACAGGAAGGCGGGGGTCTTCAGCGCACGCCATGTCTCGCGCACCTTGGCCTCGATCGCATCATCCAGAATGGCGCAGTCAAAGGCGTTCTGGAACGTCATGCGCAGTTCCGGCAGGATCACCGCGGCATCGGCGCTTTCCAGATTGCGGACGAAATCCCCGGGCGCCAGCAAGCAATGCGCCCCGGGCCGCCCGGTGAATTCCGCCACATCCGAGAGAGAGGACAGCCGCGGCCAGCCCATTTCTTCCAGTCGGGCGATCAGCGGATGGATGCGGCCCGCGGGCCGCACCGCCGTGTCGAAATCATCGTCATGATGGTGATGGTCGTGCATGGATCAGCCCTTGCTGTGGCCCGCGTCCAGCGCGGCCTGAAGATGGGGGGGAAGCTGCGGGCCGCGGGCGTCCAGATCGGCAAAGGCATCGCCCATGGGCAGGCCTTGCATCACATTGCGCAGCCCTTCCAGCGCGGCCGCGATCTGAGCGGCGGTGGTAGCGTCGATCACTTCATGTGCGCTGCCCAGAAAGGTCAGCACCCAGTCGCCCGGCCCGGCATCGGGCACCAATGACAGGTCAACCAGCGTGCCATCGGCGCAATGCCCGGCGATGCCGTCGACCGCCAGAAGCTGCGCGGGAATGCCCACGCACATCAGACAGCCCCCGGAAAGAAGCGCTCATCGCCGATCCGGCAGGCCTCAGCGGCATCGGGGCGGCCCTGTTCATACGCATCGCGGCGGATCGACGGATCGGCCAGTTCCGCCGGGCTTTCGCCCTGAAACGCCGCAAAGCCCCAGTGCGCCAGCCGGTCCAGCGCGATGGCGATGGCATCGGGGATGCGCGCGGCCACAGCCGGCCGCAACCCGCCGCCGTAATCCTCCAGCTCGACCGGCTGACAGCCGATCAGCAGAAGATGGCGCGGGCAGCGGTCCAGAAGCTGCGCCGTGGCGATCACTTCCTGAAAGCCGGTCTGGTGCAGGCTCATCTTCTTGGCGCCCAGAAAGGCGGGCACCTCGTCGCCTTCGACGATCTTCATCGTGCCGGGCGGCAGGCCGTAATCCACCGCGTCAAAGACGATCAGCGCCTCGGCCTCTTCCAGAAACGGCAGCAGATACAGGCCCTGCGTGCCACCATCCAACAGCTTCACCTGTGGCGGCAGCGCATGGGCGGCGGCCATCTCTTCGACGCAACGGACGCCAAAGCCCTCATCGGCCCAGAGGATATTCCCGATCCCGAGGACCAGAACGGATTTCGGATGCTCTGCTGGCAATGGCCCCTCCCCGAACCTTGCTGGCAAGCGGGCTGTCCCCGCCTTACGAATCTGACAATAAACTGTTCACCCGGGCACCGCCGAAAATTCCGGCAAAGTGGAAATAAAGTTACAACCACATGATATGAAAAGAAAATCCCGCCAGAAGAGGCGGGATTTCCGAAGCGGATATGGAAACTATCTTTTCGGTATTTCCAGAACCGGAAGAATCCCTTTCACTCCGGTCGGTCATCCTTGAACGTGCGATGGCCCGAGATCATGGTCGAGACGATGGATTGCCGCGACATGATGTCCTCGCGGATGGCCACATAGATGTGCACGATCATGAAGATAAGGATCCACCACATGCCCAGATGGTGCAAAGTGTGCAGACGCTGCGTGTTCTGCACCAGATCCTGCGCCCAGCCGAAGACCAGATCGAACCCGCTGTCCCGGCCCGCCCCTTCGGCATAAAGCGCAAAGCCGGTGATGATCATGAAACTCATCCCAAGGGTGATGAAGCAGAACATCGCCAACTGCGCCAAGGGGTTGTGGCCGACGTATTTCTTCGGCTCCCGCTCCAGAAACAGATACCAGCGGATTTCGAAAAACAGCTCCTTCCAGTAATGGCCGCTGAAGATCGGCACATAGAACAGCTGCTTCGCGTGGTGATTGCCCACCAGCGCCCAGTAGATGCGGCCGAAAAAGCCCACGGTCATCACCATGCCGGCCGCGAAATGGGCAAAGCGGATATAGCCGAAGACGAACTGGTCATAAGCCTCGGCGATCTGCATCGACGGCGGCGGTGAGCCGATGAAATAGCCGGTCACGCAAAGCGTGATGATGGCCAGCGCGTTGATCCAGTGCCAGATGCGGACCGGCGCCTCATAGACATAGACCGAGGTCTGGCGGCTGATCTGTTCTCCGGCGTTCAAATCCTTCAGGCCGGTGTTGGCGGAATGGTCGCTCATCTTCGCCCCCTACCGCACTTTGACATGGGCAAGCTCCTGCCCGTCCGGCGCCATCACATGGGTGGAGCAGGCAAGGCAGGGGTCGAAGCTGTGCAGCGTGCGCAGGATTTCGACTGGCTCGTCGGGGCGTTCCATCTTGGTGTCCATCAGGCTGGCCTCGAAGGCGCCGATGTTTCCGGCGGTGTCGCGCGGGCTGCCGTTCCAGGTGGTCGGCACGACGCATTGATAATTCTCGATCCGACCGTCCTTGATCTTGATCCAGTGGCCCAGTGCGCCGCGCGGCGCCTCGGTCGCGCCCACGCCCTTGGCTTCCTTGGGCCAGGTGGAGGGGTCCCACTTTTCCACATTCGCCGTGGTCTGATCGCCGTTCTTGATGTTCTGGATCAGCTTGTCGAAGAAATGCTTCTGCAGCCGTCCGCAATATTCCGATTCCAGTGCCCGCGCCGCGGTGCGGCCAAGGGTCGAGAACAGCGCGTTCAGCGGCAGCCCCATGGTGCCCAGAAGACCGTCGACTTGGTTCTTGATATCCTCATGCCCCTTGGCATAGCCGACGATGTAGCGGGCCAGGGGACCCACCTCCATCGCATGGCCCTTCCAGCGCGGCGCCTTGATCCACGAATATTTCGCGGCCTCGTCCAGCTGTTCGATGTTGGTGCGGGTGCCCTTGGCATTCGGGCCCAGCTCATATTGCGGCTGGGTCACGCCGTCCCAGGGATGCAGGCCCTTGCCCGGCTCGCCATAGGTATACCAGCTGTGATCGACGAATTCCTGCACCTGTTCGGGGTCGCGCTGGTCGACATCATGAACCTCGTTCAGGTTGCCGTTGATGATCGCCCCGCGCGGCAGATGCAGGTTCTCGGCCCGGAAATCATTCGGGTTTTCCGGAATGTCGCCATAGGCCAGACAGGCCTTGGACGACAGCCCGCCGCCGTAAAGCCAGTTCTTGTAGAAGCCGCCGATGGCGATCACATCGGGGATATAGACGTTGCGGTTGAATTCGTTGCACTGGTCGATGATCGAGGAGACGAGGTTCAGCCGCTCCATATTGATCGCGCCGACGCTGCCGGTGCCGTCGATGTTGATCGGGCACGGCACGCCACCCACCAGCCAGTTCGGATGCGGGTTCTTGCCGCCGAAGATGGTGTGGACCTTCACGATCTCTTTCTGAAGGTCCAGCGCCTCCAGATAATGCGTGGTCGCCATCAGATCGGCTTCGGGCGGCAGAAGATAGGCCGGATTGTCCCAATAGCCGTTCTTGAACAGCCCGAGTTGGCCCGATTCCACGAATTTCTTCAGTCGGTTCTGCACATCGCGGAAATAGCCGGGCGAGGACAGCGGATGCGACGGGCTGACCATCTGCTGCAATTCGCTGGTGGCCTTGGGATCGGCCTTCAGCGCGTTGATCGGGTTCACCCAGTCCAGCGCATGCAGGTGGTAGAAATGCACGACGTGATCGTGAATTTCCAGATTCAGCTGCATCATGTTGCGGATGGAATTCGCATTGTCGGGAATGGTGATGCCAAGCGCATCCTCGACCGCGCGAACGCTGGTCAGCGCATGAGTCCCGGTGCAGACACCGCAGATCCGTTCAGTGAAAGCCCAGGCGTCGCGCGGATCGCGGCCCTTCAGGATGACCTCCAGCCCGCGCCACATGGTGCCGGTGGACACTGCGTTGCGGATAATGCCGTTCTCATCCACGTTCACTTCGCAGCGCATATGGCCTTCGATGCGGGTCACCGGGTCCACCACGATGCGGCGGCCGGTGTTGTCGAGGGTAAAGCCGTTCGGCGTGTTGATCGTCATGGCCTCAGCCCTCCACCTTGTCCTGCGTCTTCTTCTGCGCGCGTTTCAGCGCGCTGACGGCGGCATGCACCGCCACCGCGCCGCCCACCACGCCGGCGGCAGCCCCGCCGATCTTGTCGGCATTCGCCTCGACCCCGAAGGCCTTGATGTTGGTCAGCCGGTCGTAGAACGAGCCTTGGTCCCAGAACCCGTCTTCGGAACAGCCGATGCAGCCGTGACCGGACTGGATGGGGAAGCTGACGCCTTCGTTCCAGCGCACGGTGGAACAGGCGTTGTAGGTCGTCGGACCCTTGCAGCCCATCTTGTAGAGGCAATAGCCCTTCTTCGCGTTCTCGTCGTCCCAGTGTTCGACAAACTGGCCAGCGTCGAAATGCGGGCGGCGATAGCATTTGTCGTGGATACGCTGGCTGTAGAACATCTTCGGCCGGCCCTGCCGGTCAAGTTCGGGCATGCGGTCGAAGGTCAGCATATAGGTGATGACGCCGGTCATCACCTCCGCAATGGGCGGGCAGCCCGGCACCTTGATGATGGGCTTGTCCAGAATGACCTTGTGCACCGGGGTGGCGCGGGTCGGGTTGGGCGCCGCGGCCTGCACGCAGCCATAGCTGGCACAGGCGCCCCAGCTGATGATGGCCTTGGCATCCTTGGCCGCATGGCGCAGCTTTTCGACAAAGGGCTTGCCGCCGGTGATGCAGAACATCCCGTCTTCGTTCAGCGGCGGGTTGCCTTCGACGGCCAGAATATACTGGCCCTTGTATTTCTCGATCGTCTCCTCGAACGCCGCCTCGGCCGCATGACCCGCCGCGGCCATCAGCGTATCGTCATAGTCGAGGGAAATCATCGACAGCACCACATCCTTGGCCAGAGGGTGCGCCGAGCGGATGAAGCTCTCCGAGCAACAGGTGCATTCAAGCCCGTGCACCCAGATCACCGGCGTGCGCGGCTTCGTCTCCATCGCATGGGCAATCTTCGGCACGAAGGCCGGGCCAAGGCCAAGCGCGGCCGCGGTCAGCGAGCAGTATTTCATAAAGCTGCGGCGGGTGATCCCCTGCCGCCGCATCACGTCGTAAAAGGTTTCGATCTTCGACACGCCATCCTCCCCTTTTGCCCGGGCGCACCCCCGAAGGGCGGCTCTGCGCGGTATGCCAAGGGATGCCGCGCCGCAGGGGGCCGGGCCAATGGAAATCGGCGGGACAGGAATTTGCGGTTTTTCGCTGTCTGGCCAATTGATTAACAGACAGCTGGCCCGGCCGCCGTGGTCACGGCCTTTGCAGCCGGCAGGACCCCCGGTCAGCCCGCTTCCGCAGCGTCGATATGCCGCGACGCAGCAACCAGCGCCTGCCCCAGTGCCAGCCCGCCGTCATTGGCCGGGGTGGTCCGGTGGGTCAGCACGGGCAGGTCTTTCAGCGCACCGGCGGTCAGGGTCAGAAGAAGTCCGTTCTGAAAGCAACCACCGGACAAGGCGATGGCCGCCGCCTCTCCCCCCTCGACCAGTCGCCGCGCCACCCGGGCAAAGCCGTGGGCCAACCCGGCATGGAACCGCCATGCGATCCGCGCCACGGGCACGCCACGGCGCAGGTCGGCCTGAATCTGCGGCCAAATGGGCGCCGGGTCCAGTTCCTGCCCAATCAGCGGCAGGTCATAGCTGCTGCCATCGTCGGGCGCCTCCGCCGCCAGCGCCTCCAGCCGCATCGCGGCCTCGCCCTCATAGCTCTGGCGCATCGGGCAAAGGCCCAGCATCGCCGCCACCGCATCGAACAGCCGCCCGGCGCTGCTGGACAAAGGCGCGTTCAGCCCCGCCGCGGCCATCCGCCGGATCTGGTCGCGCGGCGCATCGGGGAACAGCGCATCCGCCCAGTCCGCATGGCCCGCCTGATCCAGCCGCATCAGCGCATTGCGCCACGGTTCGGCCTGCGCCCGGTCGCCGCCGGGCAAGGGCGCAGGGGTCAGCATGGCCCGCCGTTCGACCCCGCGGTAGTTGCCCAACAGGACCTCGCCGCCCCAGACCGTGCCATCCGGGCCAAGACCCAGCCCGTCCAGGATGATCCCCGCGACCTTGCCGCCGTCCAGCGGCCAGAGATTTTCGCCCAGACAGGCCGCCAGATGGGCGTGGTGGTGCTGCACCCGCGTGACCGGCAGGCCAGATGCCTCGGCCGCCTGCGTGGCGCGGAACCCGGGGTGCAGGTCGCAGGCCGCGACCGTGGGCCGGTGGTCGAACAAAGCCGCGCAATCGTGCAGGGTGCGGGCGTATTCCTCGGCCGTCAGCGCATCGTCCAGATCGCCCAGATGGTGCGACAGCATCGCCTGCCCGTTTTTCGTCAGGCAGATCGCCGCCTTCATCTGCCCGCCGAAGGCCAGCACCTGTGGCGCGGCTTCGAACCCCGGCGGCAGCGGCAGCGTGCCCGGCACCCGCCCCCGCGCCCGGCGGATCACCATGGGCGGATCGGCCCGCTCCACCCCGTCATCCAGCCGCCGCGCAATCTGGCGGTCATGCATCAGGAACCCGTCGGCAAAGGCCGACAGCTTCTCCCGCGCCTCCTCATTGCCGATCACCTGCGGTTCCCCCGACAGATTGCCCGAGGTCATCACCAGCACACCGTCGAATTCCGCCAGCAGCAGATGGTGCAGCGGCGTATAGGGCAGCATCACGCCCAGCTGCCGCATGCCCGGCGCCACGCCCTCGGGCAAGGGCGCGCGGCCCGCCACCAGCACGACCGGCGCCGCCGGATCGGCCAGCAGGGTGCGGTCGGCATCGGTCAGGTGGGCCAAAACCTCCAGCATCGGCAAAGTGCCCATCAGGGCAAAGGGCTTGGCGGGCCGCCGCTTGCGCCCGCGCAAGAGCGCCACGGCCGCCGGATTTCCCGCATCGCAGGCCAGATGGAACCCGCCCAGCCCCTTGACCGCCACCACCCCGCCCGCCCGCAGCACGCCTGCGGCCTGCGCCAGCGGACGGCCCGCAGCCGCTTCCCCTTCATACCACAGCCGCGGGCCGCAGGCGGGACAGGCCACCGGCTGGGCATGGAACCGGCGGTCCGCGGGATCGGCATATTCCGCAGCACAGTCGGGGCACAAAGCGAAAGGCGCCATCGTGGTCTTCGCCCGGTCATAAGGCAGCCCGGTCAGGATGGTGAAGCGCGGCCCGCAATGGGTGCAGTTGGTAAAGGCATAGCCCTGCCGCCGCCCCGGCGCGAAAACCTCTTCCCGGCAGGCGGGGCAGGTCGCGGCATCGGGCGTCACCCGCGTCTCGGCCCCCTGCCCGCGGCTTTCGGCGATCACGAACCCCTCGGGCGCCGTCTTGAAGACATGCGGCGCCACCTCCACCGCATCCACCCGCGCCAGGGGCGGCGCCTGATCGCGCAAGGCCCGCGCGAAATCCTCCAACGGCCCCGCCACCAGCACCAGAACCCCTTCGGGATCATTCAGGACCAGCCCGCGCAGGCCCCGCGCCCGCGCAAGCGACCAGACGAAGGGCCGGAACCCCACGCCCTGCACCTGCCCCCGCACCCTTATGGAAAATCCCGGCTCATTCATCTGTTCATAAATATCCCGGGGGTCCGGGGGCTGGCCCCCGGCCCGCGGGTTCCCCCTAGTGCACCGTGCAGACCATGCAGGGATCGAAACTGCGCACGATGTGCTGCACGCTCAGCGGCGTCGTCTCGCCTTCTGCCACCACGGCCCCTTCCAGCGCGGCCTCCACCGGCCCCGGCACCCCCGCCGCATCGCGGGGCGAGAAGTTCCAGGTCGTCGGCGCGACGATCTGATAGGCGGCGATCCGGCCCCGCTCGATCCGCAGCCAATGGCCAAGGGCGCCCCGCGCCGCCTCGACCAGCCCCTCGCCCGTGCCATCGCGCAGCACCACCGGGCCGGACATGAAACTCTCCTCCGGCACGATCCCCTGCGCCAGCTCCTCCATCAGCACCTGCGTCCGGGCCAGTTCCAGAAGCCGCCCGGCCACCCGTGCCAAGACGCCACCGGGGCGCGCCAGATCGCGGGCCAGCGGGTGGCCGTCGATCACCTGCCGCGCCAGCGCCCCGGTCTCGAACGTCCGGCCCGCCAGCCGCGGCGCCTTGCACCAGCTGTAGGCCTCGTCCCGCATGTCTTCATCCGGTTCGGTCATGCCTTCGGACGGGTGCGCGGTCGCGCCGAGCATCCAGGAATGGCTCAGGTCCTCGGCAATCGCCGCGGTATCCAGCGCGCGCGCCCCGCCGTCCCAAAGACCCGGAGCAAAGCCGTGGCCGCCCGCCAGAGGATAGGCGCCGAAGGACAGGAACCGCCCGCTGCCCTGCCCCATGGTG
Organism: Neotabrizicola sp. VNH66; assembly: GCF_049445895.1. Lineage (NCBI taxonomy): Bacteria > Pseudomonadati > Pseudomonadota > Alphaproteobacteria > Rhodobacterales > Paracoccaceae > Neotabrizicola > Neotabrizicola sp. VNH66. The sequence continues at coordinate 13,037 of NZ_JBMSDW010000006.1, read as the reverse complement.
CCCAGATCAAGATCAGCGGCGATCTCCAGAAACAGCCCGGCATCGCCGCGGGTCCAGCCCATCAGCGCGGCCTGCGTCTCCAGCGCAGCAAAAGCCTCGACGGGGGCGCCGAAGACCATCTGTTCCAGATGCCTCCGGAACCCGGCCAAAGTCGCCAGAATGCGCAGCCGGTCGCGTGCCGTGGGGGCACGGGTCACGCCGCCCGGCTGAATGGCCAAAGTATGCGGCCATTTCCCCGCCAGAAGACCCAGAATATGCATCAGCTGCGCCCGCGCCTCGACCGTGGCGCGCTGTGCGCTGCCCGCCATCGCGGTAAACCGCTCCACCGCGCGGGCGTGCCACGGCCGCCCGGCATAGGCTGGACGGGTGAAATCCGGCATGAAGAACAGGTTGAAATGGGTCAGGTGGTCACTGATATTCTCGATCGCGTGGATCAGCGCGGCCACCCGTTCGCCCTGTGGCGCAGGCTCCATCCCGCAGGCCATGGCCAGCGCGCGCGCCGCCGCCGCCGACTGGCTGATCGAGCAGATGCCGCAGATCCGCGGCACGATGGTCAGCGCATCGCGCGGGTCCTTGCCGGGCAGCATGCGTTCGAACCCGCGATAGAGCGGCGAATTCACCCGCGCCGCGGCCACCCGGCCCTCGCGGATGTCCAGCCGGATCTCCAGATCCCCCTCCACCCGGTTGAACGGACCGACGATCAGGCGGCCTTCGGTCATCGGGGTTTCCGCAGGGTGGGCGGCACGGCCACGCGGTCGGCCACGGCGTTCTTTGCGATCCGGTCGGGCGTGGCGGCCTTGGACAGGCTCGCCAGTGCCATGAACCACGCCTTCGGCATGTCGGTGGGCAATCCCACCGGAATGCCCGCGATCTTGGGCGTTTCGGTGAAGATGTGGCGCGGCTCCTCGAATTCGGGCGCGGTGCAGTTGATGCAGGGATATCCGCCGCGGGTGCAGCTGCCGCCGCCGTTCCACGGGCGGATGTTGCAATCCCCCACGGCCTGCGTGCCGATGCAGCCCAGATGTTCCATCATACAGCCCATCTCGGACAGGCTGCGGGCGCTGGCCTTGTATTCGTAGAACTCGTTCTTCGGGCAGGCATGGTGGACCAGATGGTCGGCATAGAACCGCGGGCGGCCCAAGGCATCCAGCGCGGTAGCGGGCAGCGCGCCCGCGGACAGGAGGAGCAGCGTCTCTGTCACCCAGTCCGGATGCGTGGGGCAGCCCGCCACATTGATGACGGGCAGGCCGCTGCGGGACCGGAACTCCGCCGGTAGCGCGCCGCCGGGATGGGCGCCGTCATATTGCACGCCGACCGAGTCCGACGGGTTGCCGCCCGCGGTGGTGATCCCGCCATAGGTGGCGCAGGTCCCCACGGCCACCACATCCCGCGCAAGGGGGGCCAGCCGCCGGACCCAGTCCAGCATCGGCACTCCGGTGCCCGACAGGATATGGTACCGCCCCGTCCCGCGTGGCCCGGTGGCGATGGAGCCTTCGATGCAGAGGACATCCAGCGCCACCTCGCCTGCCTCGATCGCGGCAAGAATCCCCTGCACTTCGGTGCCGGTCTCAAGGCTGAGCGCGGGGTGCCACAGGAACCGGATGCCCGCCCCGGCCAGCAGGTCGAAGACGTTCGGCCCCTCGGCGCACAGCAGCGACATGGTGCAGCCACCGCAGCCCGCCGATTGCAGCCACAAAACGTTCATGCCGCGCCCTCCGCCAAGGGCAGGTCCAGCCGGAAGCTGGCCCCCTCGGCCGCGGGCGGCAGGGTCAGACGGCCACCATGTTCCTCGGCGATCTTCAGGCTGATCGACAGGCCCAGCCCGGTGCCATGGCCCACGGGTTTGGTGGTGAAGAACGGGTCGAAGATCATCGCCGCCGTCGCCTCGTCAATTCCCGGGCCGTTGTCGGCCACCGTCAGCACACCGCGCCCGGCCTCGGCCATCAGGGTCAGCCGGATCAGCGCACCCTGGCGGCCCGCAACGGCATCCACCGCATTCTGCACCAGATTCATCACCACCTGCTGGATATGCCCGGGCCGCCCGCGCACCATCACCGGGGCGGGCGCCTCGATCCGCAGGTCGGGACGGTCCGCCGTGCCGCGCAGCACCCATTGCGCGGCGATCCGGGCGGTTTCCGTCAGGTCGAAGCCCACCATCTCTCCGGTGCCATCGGCCGACAGCCGCCGCAGGTCCTCGACAATATCGCGCACCCGCTCGGCCCCTTCGCGGGCGCCATGGACGGCATCGCGCAGGTTCCGCAGCTCGCGGTCCAGCCGCAGCTCTTCGCGCAGATCCACCAGCTCCTCACGGCTGGCCCCGGCCTGAACCCGCTGGAAATAGGTCTCGAACTTCGCGGCGTAGCGTTCCAGCGCATGGGCATTGGCATAGACAAAGCTGATCGGGTTGTTCAGCTCATGCGCCACCCCGGCCAAGAGGCGACCCAGCGAGGCGAGCTTCTCGCCCCGCACCAGCTGGGCCTGCGCGGCCTTCATCTCGGCATGGCTCTGTTCCAGCTGCGCATAGGCGCGGCGCAGCTCGCCCACCGGGCGCCCGGTCAGCACCATGCCCGCCACGCGCCCGCGGTCATCCAGCCGCGGCGACAGCACCGCCTCTACCGGCGCGGGTTCGGCAGGGGTCAGCAGCGCGAAATCCAGCTTGCCGGGGCTGCGGCTGCGCGCCACCTGCGCCAGCAGCGCCTGCACCGGCGCGCGGTCCTCGGGCCGCACCAGTTCGGCCAGGGGCCGCCGGGCCAGCGCCACCGCGGTCGAGCCGATCATCGCCGTGACCGAGGCATTCACCTCTTCCACCCGCCCCTCACGGTCCAGCACCACCAGCACATCCGACACCGAAGCAAAGACCGAGGCGAGGAATTGCCGCAGCGCCTCCAGCTCGCGGTTCTGCCGTTCCAGCCGTTCCTGATGCGCCACCAGTTCGGAATAGGTCCGGTCCACCGCAGACAGCACGTCGTTCCAGGCGCCATCGGAAAATTCCGCGGCGCCCGGGGGCAGGGCTGGCTCTGGGCTGACGGTCATCGCTCCTCCTGCCGCCATGCGACACCCGGGGGCGGCCCGCGTCAAGGGGGCGCGGCGCCGCCCCCGGCCGGCCCGTTGGGATCCAGACACCAGCCCGGTCGGGCCGGAGGGGCGACCGAAAGCCGGGCCGGAGAATGCCAAAACGCCCCGGCCTTGCGACCGGGGCGTTCTGTATGTTCGGAAAAAGCGGAAGCTCAGCCGCGCTCTTCGATGATCTGCACGAGGTGCGCGATCTTGTTCACCATGCCGCGCACAGCCGGGGTATCTTCCAGCTCACGGGTGCGGTTCATCTTGTTCAGGCCCAGCCCCTTCAGGGTCGCGGTCTGGACGGCCGGGCGACGGGCGGCCGAGGCCACCTGCTTCACAACGATGGTTTTCTTCGACATGGTCTCAGGCCTCCACCGCTTCGCCTTCCGGCTTCTTCAGGATCTCGGCCACCTTCTTGCCGCGGCGCGAGGCCACGGAGCGGGGCGAGGCTTCCTTCTTGAGGCCTTCGAACGTCGCACGGATCATGTTGTAGGGGTTCTGGGTGCCGATGGACTTGGCCACCACGTCCTGAATCCCCACCATTTCAAAGACGGCGCGCATCGGGCCGCCGGCGATGATCCCGGTACCGGGAACGGCGGTCCGGATCACGACCTTGCCGGCGCCATGACGGCCCTCGATGTCGTGGTGCACGGTGCGCGCATCTTTCAGCGGCACACGGATCATGTTGCGCTTGGCCTGCTCGGTCGCTTTCCGCACCGCTTCCGGCACTTCCTTCGCCTTGCCCTTGCCAAAGCCCACGCGGCCGCGCTGGTCACCCACCACGACGAGAGCTGCAAAGCCAAAGCGCTTGCCGCCCTTCACGGTCTTCGAGACGCGGTTGATCGCAACGAGACGATCCGCGAATTCCGGGGTCTCTTCGCGCGCTTCGCGGCGATCCCGGCGTTGTTCACGTTCTGCCATAAGGCATTCCTTTTCGTGATGGCGTGTCCGGCACGCCCTATTGAACCAATCCTGGTGAGACACGCCCGAAGGCGCGCTCCCGGATCATCGGGGCGGCGCTGAGGCACCGCCCGCAGGGATCAGAACTTCAGGCCGCCCTCACGGGCTGCATCGGCCAGAGCCTTGATCTTGCCGTGGAACAGGAAGCCGCCGCGGTCGAAGTAGCACTCTTCCACGCCAGCCGCCTTTGCGCGCTCGGCAATCGCTGAACCGACCTTGGCGGCCGCCTCGACGTTGTTCTTGCCGACCACACCCAAGTCTTTCTCCAGCGACGAGGCAGCAGCGACGGTCACGCCCTTCACATCGTCGATCAGCTGAACGCTGATGTTCTTCGACGAGCGGTGGACGGACAGCCGCAGACGGCCAGCCGAGGAGGCCTTCAGTTTGTTCCGAACGCGCAGGCGGCGCTTCAGGAACAGCTCTCTTTTGTTCAAAGCCATTTTTGCGCCCCTTACTTCTTCTTGCCTTCCTTGCGGAAGACGAACTCACCCCGGTAGCGGATACCCTTGCCCTTGTAGGGCTCGGGCTGACGCCATTCGCGGATGTTCGCCGCCACTTGGCCGACCTGTTGCTCGTCCATGCCCTCGACCACGATTTCCGTGGGCTTCGGGGTCGCGACGGTCACGCCCTTGGGAACTTCGAAGTTCACCTCATGCGAGAAGCCGAGCGACAGCTTCAGAACGTTGCCGGTCATCGCAGCGCGATAGCCGACGCCCTGAATGTCCAGCTCCTTCTTGAACCCGGTGGTCACGCCGGTGACCAGGTTCTCGATCATGGAGCGGGTCATCCCCCATTGCTGGCGGGCGCGCTTGGACAGGCCACGCGGGGTGACCTTCACTTCGGTGCCCTCGACCGCGATGGTGACATCGTCGGTCGCGGTGAAGCTGCGGGTGCCTTTCGGCCCCTTCACTTCGATGGTCTGGCCCGAGACCGAGGCGGTGACGCCTTTGGTCAGGGCGACGGGCTTCTTGCCGATACGAGACATTGCACCCTCCTCAGAACACGGTGCAGAGCACTTCGCCGCCAACATTGGCAGCCCGTGCGCTTGCATCGGTCAGAACACCCTTCGGGGTGGAGACGATCGCCACGCCAAGGCCGTTGCGGACCTGCGGGATATCGTTCACGCCCATGTACACGCGGCGGCCCGGCTTCGACACCCGCTTCAGTTCGCGGATGACCGGCTCACCTTCGTAATACTTCAGGGAGATGGAGAACTCGCCTTGACCGTTAGAGGTCTCAGCCTTTTCGTAGCCACGGATGTAGCCTTCCGCCAGAAGCACGTCCAGAACGCGGGCCCGCAGCGTGGACGCCGGGGTGATCACGGTGGACTTGCCGCGCAGTTGCGCGTTGCGGATGCGGGTCAGCATATCGCCGAGAGGATCGTTCATCGACATTTGTCTTCCTCCCTTACCAGCTCGACTTGACCATGCCGGGGATCTGGCCGAACGAGGCCAGCTCGCGCAGCATGATCCGCGACAGCTTCAGCTTGCGGTAATAGGCGTGGGGCCGGCCCGTCAGCTGGCAGCGGTTGTGAATCCGCGTGGCCGACGAGTTGCGCGGCATCTCAGCCAGTTTCAGAGACGCCTTGAAGCGCTCTTCCATCGGCTTCTCTTGGTCATTGATCACCGCCTTCAGCGCAGCCCGCTTGCCGGCGAATTGCTTCACCAGTTTCGCGCGCTTCACTTCGCGGTTCACCATGGATTTCTTAGCCATGAATCAGGTTCCTCGCGATCAGGCCGAGAACGGCATGTTGAAGTGCTTCAGCAGCGACTTCGCTTCCGCATCGGTCTTGGCCGTGGTGCAGATGATGATGTCCATCCCCAGAACCTCATCGACTTTGTCGAAGTTGATTTCCGGGAAAACGATGTGCTCTTTCAGGCCCATGGCATAGTTGCCACGGCCGTCGAAAGCCGTGCCCTTGACGCCGCGGAAGTCGCGGACGCGGGGCAGTGCCACGTTGATCAGCCGATCAAGGAATTCATACATCCGGTCACCGCGCAGGGTCACCTTGGTGCCAAGCGGCATCTCTTCACGGACCCGGAAGCCGGCGATCGACTTCTTGGCCTTGGTGATGACAGCCTTCTGACCAGCGATCTGGGACAGTTCCTCAGAGGCCTGCTTGACCTTCTTGGTGTCCTTGACCGCTTCGCCGACACCCATGTTCAGGACGATCTTGTCCAGCTTGGGGATCTGCATGTCGTTCTTGTAGCCGAATTCTTCCTTCAGGGCCGCACGGATCGTGGCCTTGTAGGCTGCCTTCAGACGCGGGGAATAGGCTTGGGTATCGAGCATCAGATCGCCTCCCCGGTGGTCTTGGCGTAGCGGACCTTCTTGTCACCTTCCACACGGAAGCCGACGCGGGTCGCCTTGCCGTTCTTGTCCATCAGGGCAAGGTTCGACAGGTCGATCGGCATGGCCTGCGGGATGCGGCCGCCTTGCGAACCGGCAGACTGCTTGGTGTGGCGGATGGCGATGTTCACGCCTTCGACGACGGCCTTGTTGTCCTTGGGCGAGACGGAGGTGATTTCGCCCTTCTTGCCCTTGTCCTTGCCGGTCAGAACGACGACGGTATCACCCTTCTTGAGCTTGGCAGCCATTACAGCACCTCCGGCGCAAGCGAGATGATCTTCATGAAGTTCTTCGCGCGCAGCTCGCGGACGACCGGCCCGAAGATACGGGTGCCGACCGGCTCGCCCTGATTGTTCAGGATGACGGCGGCGTTACGGTCGAAGCGGATGGCGGTGCCATCTTCGCGACGGACTTCCTTGGCGGTGCGGACGACAACGGCCTTGCGGACGTCACCCTTCTTCACGCGCCCTTTCGGAATCGCTTCCTTCACCGACACCACGATGATGTCGCCGACCGAAGCATAACGGCGGTGCGACCCGCCCAGAACCTTGATGCACTGCACCCGGCGCGCGCCGGAGTTGTCAGCAACATCCAGATTCGTTTGCATCTGGATCATTTGGTTTCTCCCGACCTTCGGGGACAGCCAATGCAAGCTGCCCCGGGGTTTCGCTCAGTTCAACTGGAGCGATGGAGAGGGTTGAGTTACCTCAGCCCTCTACCACCACGGTCCAGCGTTTCGTCTTCGAGATCGGCGCGCATTCCTCGATGCGGACAACGTCGCCAACCTTGAACTTGTTCTCCGCGTCGTGGGCGCGGTATTTCTTCGACTTGCGGACGGTCTTCTGCAGCAGCGGGTGCTTGAAGCGACGTTCCACCAGAACGGTGATCGTCTGTTCGTTCTTGTCCGAGGTCACGGTGCCTTGCAGGATGCGCTTGGGCATATCTCAGTTCCTCACTTCGCAGCTTCGGCGGCTTTTTGGCCGAGAACGGTCTTGATCCGCGCCACTTCGCGGCGCACCACACGCATGCGCGCGGTGTTCTCAAGCTGGTTGGTCGCTTGCTGGAAGCGCAGGTTGAAGGCTTCTTTCTTCAGGGCGACCAGCTGATCACGCAGCTGGTCCGGGGTCTTCCCGGTCAGTTCCTTGGCGCTCATCGCGCTTTTCCTTCTTCACAATCGCCAGACGGCCCCCCTTGCAGGGTCACCGTGAGCCTGGCGGATCAATGGCAAACCACCGAATCCGAGTCGCCCCGGAACCGTGGATGGGGCCGTATAGGGGGAAAGGGGCAAAGGGGCAAGGGAAAGTTGGGGCTGCCCCCTTCCGAGGGCAGGGACTGGATCGCCGCCGTTCAGAACCTCAGGTTGAGACGCAGATCCAACTGCTGCGGCTTGATGTCGATTCCCTGCGCGGCGCTGTCAGCCGATGAGAGGTCGAAGTTCGTGACCGCCAGCCCGACCGAAAGCCGGTCGTTCAGCCGGTGGTCGAAGCCGATCCCATAGGCGACCCCATCGTAATCCGCCTTGGCACCGCCAATCTCATAGCTGGAAATCGCATAGCCTATCCGTGCATAGACAATGCTTTTCTTCCACGCATAGCCAAGCCGCCCGGTCAGGGCGACCATTCCGTCCCCTCGCACCTCGCGTCCGTTGATGGTGTCATCGGCGCCTTTTGAATAGGCAAGCTCCACACCATAGACGACATGGCCGGACTGGCGGGAATAGCCGATGAACGCGGCGCTGGTGGTATCGTCCAGATCAAAGTCGCGGATCGCATCGGCGATCTTGCCGCCCAGGCTGCCATAGCCCAGCCCCACATAGAACCCCGACCAATCAGCAATATCCGGGGGCAGGACAGGTACCCCCCGTTCTGCAACGACGGGATCCATTCCATCGGCATAAGCCGGGTTCAGCCCGGAAAGGGCGATGATGGCGGCTAGCACGGCGCTTTTGTGTGACATGGCTGAACGTCCTGTTCCATCAGGACAATTCAACAAAACGCGATCTGGTTCCGTGACGCCGGCGGGCAAGCCCTGTGGCTCCGAGGACGAACCCTTTTGTTCCGCGCCACAGTCTCGCTACCCGGAAGACGTAATGGAGGGGCCGCCCCTCACGCCCAGCCGTAATTGAAGCTGACCGAGATCCGCTCTTCCTCGGACATGTTCATCGGCACCTCATGCCGCAGCCAGCTTTCCCAGAGGAGCACATCGCCCACCTTCGGCGTGGCGTAGTGGAACCGTTGGCGGTCCTCACCGGCGTTCTTGCGCACCAGGGGCGCCGTCATCATCATCGGCAGCCGCGGGTCTTCCAGCTTCAGCGCCCCTGCCCCGTCGGGCATGGCGACATAGGTGGTGCCGGAGATCACGGAATGCGGGTGGATATGGCTGGAATGGGTGCCGCCTTCCGGCAGGATGTTGATCCAGAGCGAGTTGCACTTCAGCTTTCGCCCCTGCAGGTCGAAGCCCAGATCGTCGCAGAAGGCGGCGACATGCTTGTCCAGCACCTTTTCCAGCGCGCCGAAGATCGGGAACCGCCAGGGCAGATCGGCCAGCGAGGCATAAGAGGTGTAGCCCGGATAGCCGTTGGCCTCGCACCATTCCTGCCCGGCCTCGTCCTCCTCGGCAATCGCCTCGCAGGAGGCGTGGAGTTCGGCATAGTCCACCTTCTTCTTCGCCAGCTCATTCAGCGCAGCACGGTAAAGGCGGGTGACGAAAAGCGAGGTGATTTCGGCCATGGCGGGGTCCTTTGCGAAGGCGCAGGTCTGAGCTAGCAGGCGACCGTCGGATTGAAAAGGTGCACGCCGCGGCAAGTTCCACTGACCGGCCGTGCCGTGCCTGATATATGCGAACTCACGCGGTCAATGCAGGAGGAGTGTGATGTTCAGCGTCACGCCGGACAATCGTGCGGACTACTACAGGTACCTTGCCCGGCTGAACTATGAGGCAGCCTTGGCAGCGGATGATGTTATTGGCCATATCCCAGGGTATGAAAGCGCTGCGCCTCCTCCGGTCATGGTGCTTTGCGCCCACTGCATAGAGCTGTCCCTCAAAGCCTTTCTGCTGAAACAGGGGATGTCCGAAAGACGTGTCCGAAGCGCAAATCATGACCTTGTTGCCGCATGGAAACTTTGCGTCGAATATGGCGCAGAACCTGATCTACTTGATCGCGGCACGCTGAGTTTGATGGCTGATCTGTTGAAAAGTGGCCGCGCTATGGCGAATCCAGTTCTCTGGGGGCGGCCCCGGCTTTCGGTCCGCTTCAGGAGATATGTGAGGCCTGCCTCACCCTGTGCCGTGCGCCGTCATGGGAGGATATTGTGTGAGGCCCTTGGCCCGTTAAACAGAAACCCCCGCCGTTTCCGGCGGGGGTCTGTTCTGCGAGATGTCGGGGCGGGCAGTCCGCCCCGGCGTCCTTACCAGTCTTCCTTGGCGACGATGCGCGAGGTGACCGGCAGCTTCATGGCGCCAAGGCGCAGGGCCTCACGCGCGATGTCTTCGGCCACGCCGTCGATCTCGAACATGATGCGGCCGGGCTGGACCTTGCAGGCCCAGTAGTCGACCGACCCCTTGCCCGAGCCCATCCGGACTTCGACCGGCTTGGCCGAGACCGGGGTATCCGGGAAAATACGGATCCAGACACGGCCCTGACGCTTCATGTGACGGGTGATCGCGCGGCGGGCCGCTTCGATCTGACGGGCCGTCACACGCTCCGGCTCGGTCGCCTTCAGGGCGAAAGAGCCGAAGTTCAGCAGGAAACCGCCCTTGGCTTCGCCATGGATCCGGCCCTTGTGCATCTTGCGATACTTGGTGCGCTTCGGTTGCAGCATTGTCTTCTACTCCTTACGCGCGTTCGCGGTCGCCGCGCTCACGACGGGGGCCACGCGGGGCCGGGCCGTCCTGGGCTTCGGTCATACGGCGGTCATGCGCCTGCGGATCGTGCTCAAGGATTTCGCCTTTGAAGATCCAGACCTTCACGCCGATGATCCCGTAGGGGGTTTCGGCTTCCGACAGCGCATAGTCGATGTCGGCACGGAGGGTGTGCAGCGGCACGCGGCCTTCACGGTACCATTCGGTCCGGGCGATTTCCGCGCCGCCCAGACGGCCGGCCACGTTCACGCGGATCCCAAGGGCACCCATGCGCATCGCGTTCTGCACGCCGCGTTTCATGGCGCGACGGAAGGAGACGCGGCGTTCCATCTGCTGGGCGATCGACTCGGCCACCAGCTGGGCATCGACTTCCGGCTTGCGGACTTCGACGATGTTCAGGTGCAGTTCCGACTTGGTGAAAGCGCTGAGCTTCTTGCGCAGCGTTTCGATGTCGGCGCCCTTCTTGCCGATGATCACACCCGGACGCGCCGAGTAGATCGTCACGCGGCACTTCTTGTGCGGACGTTCGATCACGACCTTCGAGATGCCGGCCTGCTTGGCTTCCTTGTGGATGAACTCGCGCATCCGCAGGTCTTCCAGCAGCAGATTGCCATAGTCTTTCGACTCGGCGAACCAGCGGCTGTCCCAGGTGCGGTTCACCTGGAGGCGCATGCCAATCGGGTTAACCTTCTGTCCCATTATGCCGACTCCCCGGTCTGACGCACCTTGATGGTGATTTCGCTGAACGGCTTCATGATCTTGCCGAACCGGCCGCGGGCCCGCGGACGGCCGCGCTTCATCACCAGGTTCTTGCCGACCCAAGCCTCAGCGACGACCAGATTGTCGACGTCCAGACCGTGGTTGTTTTCGGCGTTGGCGATGGCCGATTGCAGAACCTTCTTCACTTCACCGGCGATGCGGCGCTTCGAGAAGGTCAGGTCGGCAAGCGCCTTTTCCACCTTCTTGCCGCGGATCAGACCGGCGACAAGGTTCAGCTTCTGCGGGCTGGTGCGCAGCATGCGGGCGATGGCCTGAGCCTCGTTTTCGGCCACGCGGCGCGGATTCTTTTCCTTACCCATGGCTTACTTCCTCTTGGCTTTCTTGTCGGCCGCATGGCCGTAGTAGGTGCGGGTCGGCGAATATTCGCCGAACTTCTGACCGATCATTTCTTCGGTGACCGCAACGGGGATGTGCTTCTTGCCGTTGTAGACGGCAAAAGTCAGCCCGACGAATTGCGGCAGGATGGTGGACCGGCGCGACCAGATCTTGATCACTTCGTTCTTGCCCGACGCGCGCGCGGTCTCTGCCTTCTTCAGCAGATAGCCATCGACGAACGGGCCTTTCCAGACGGAACGTGCCATGGATTAGCGCCCCTTCTTCTTGGCGTGACGCGAGCGGACGATGAACTTGTCCGTCGCCTTGTTGGTGCGGGTGCGGGCGCCCTTGGTGGGCTTGCCCCACGGGGTGACCGGGTGACGGCCGCCCGAGGTCCGGCCTTCGCCGCCGCCATGCGGGTGGTCGATCGGGTTCATCGCAACGCCGCGCACCGTCGGGCGGATGCCCTTGTAGCGCATACGGCCCGCTTTGCCGAAGTTCTGGTTCGAGTTGTCGGGGTTCGACACGGCACCGATGGTGGCCATGCATTCCTGACGGACCAGACGCAGCTCGCCCGAGGACAGGCGGATCTGGGCGTAGGACCCGTCACGGCCGACGAACTGGGCATAGGTGCCCGCGGCGCGTGCCAGCTGGCCGCCCTTGCCGGGCTTCAGCTCGACGTTGTGGACGATGGTACCGATCGGCATGCCGCTGAAGGGCATGGCGTTGCCGGGCTTCACGTCGACCTTGGCGCCTGCGACAACGGTGTCGCCCACGGCCAGACGCTGCGGGGCCAGGATATAGGCCAGCTCGCCATCGGCATACTTCACCAGCGCGATGAAGGCGGTGCGGTTGGGGTCATATTCGATGCGTTCGACGGTTGCCGCCACATCCCACTTGCGGCGTTTGAAATCCACGATGCGGTAGAGGCGCTTGGCCCCGCCGCCCTGGTGGCGCACCGTGACACGTCCGAGGTTGTTGCGGCCACCCTGCGACACCAGACCTTCGGTCAGCGCCTTGACAGGACGTCCTTTGAACAGCTCCGAACGGTCGATCAGAACCAGCCCGCGCTGGCCAGGCGTCGTCGGTTTATACGACTTGAGTGCCATGTTTACTGTCTTCCGTTTGCTTCTGGACCGTCACCTTGCCGTTGCCGGCTGCAGCGATGATCCGGGGTTAAGGGCTCCGAAGATCCCCGGTTCGACTGCCCGCGCCGATGTGAAACCGCATCAGCCCGGACAAAACCAAGAGCCCCGGACGAATCCGGGGCTTCTGGTGTGGGGGTGCAGTAGCAGACGGGGGACGGGGGGGCAATGCCTTGCAGAGAAGATTCTCGTCTCGCAAGGTAGATGGACTACGGCAGGCCCGGGCGCTTGGCGCCGAAGCAAGGCAATGGTTGTAGGCTTTTAAATCTTCAGCCGTATAACTCTTCCCAAGCGGCTACTTGTTGCTCCAAAGTGTAGAGCATCATTTCGTAGTCATCTGCCCATTCCGAGAATGACTTGCTTCTCAATCCTTCAAGGATTTCGGCGGGCATGGTTGGATGGTCAAAATTGAAGAACTTCGGAGCAGCTTCCATCTGCGCCGTATGCGGCGGCCGCGCCCCATTGGATTATCGCTTGCACGGCGAGTTCGGAGTGATGGCAGAGGTCTGTTCGTAGCTCACAGTGGGCTACTTGATGAGCTCATTTCGTCAGGCGTCGCATGTAGGG